>JALTMC010000598.1 GCA_027005175.1 Myxococcales bacterium | reverse complement strand
TTCCCGTCCAAATTGTAAGACAGGGTCTAACAACTGAGTCGTGTCAACAGCCTTCCATGTCTGTTCTTGAGCTTCATCCGGCTGGAAATCTTCGGGGGGGGTTATCCAAGCACACATCTCTCTCTCTCCTGCTGCATGTTTCTTATCTTCGTGGTGGATTCGACCATAAATGTCTGCAAAAGTCAAGGTCTACATCAAATCGTGCAAATCTAGTTTTCCTCGCATTTCGTCTATCTCTTGTTTCTAGGCAAGTATGCTTCGCTTCTATGACGGTATGGTCGGTGAAATGTTACGCATGATGTGGAGTGAAATGTTGCGCACGATGTGGAGTGAAATGTTGCGCACGATGTGGAGTGTTTTCTCAATGCCTTAAGCCTTTGACGGCTTCTTGTAGCATTCTTTGTGTGCCCAGCTACCTTTCTCCCTTCTTCTATGAGCTTTATGATCGTCCATGAGTTTTATGATTGTGACCTTTGCTATTTGCATTTTTGGCGTGTCCAAGAGGTGTCGGTTCGGCAGCCAATGATACCTTTGGAGCAGCGGTTCAGTAGAGCCCCATACCCGCCACATCCAGGAACCCATAGGGTAAACCCCTTGCGTGATACTTTTTTGCAGTCGTGAGAACATCGGCCGCTGGAGGGATATTCTTTATCATTTTTATGATTGCAGTCGTAGTCATAAGAGCGATTGGAGCGTTTGGTTAAGAAATACTTCGTTTGCCCTGGGTGAACATCTTTGTTGTTGTCGTCGCAGTCGCCAATCTGTGCGGTATAGCCTACTGGAGGGTTGCAGGCTTGCTTGGTTTTGTTGCTGTCGCCATAGCCATCTTTGTCGTTGTCGAGGTAGTAGGTGTTGAGAACTCCATTATCGATCTGTCCATCGCAGTCGTTGTCGAGACCGTCACAGACCTCGGGCTGTGACTTTGCTGTTGTTACACATTCGAGCTTTTTATTTTGACAGTTGAGTGTACCTTTGGCACAGGGACCAGCGGTGCCTTGTATGATACAGTTTGCTCCTCCACCGGGGTTGCCCTCGTCTGTTTTCCCATCACAATCATTGTCCTTGCCATCACAGATCTCAAGTGTTGGACCTATGGCACCTCTGCAGGCTTTCCATTGCCCTCCACCACAGACTTGTTTGCCTTCTTGACACTCCCCTTGATCCAGGCCGCAGTCTCGCTTCTTTCCGTTTTTACAGCGACATCCTTCATCGACTTGACCATTGCAGTTTTCGTCTACTTTTTTATCGTCACAGATCTCTTTCTTGTTGGGTAATACTGCACCAACACACTTGAGGCTCCACTTGCCTTTTTCGCAGGTTTGAGTTCCTTTTTTGCATTGACCCACTCCTGCGACCTTGCTAGGGCCACTATAACACTCCCGTGTCTGTGAATCGATTTGACCGTCACAGTCGTTATCTTTGTTGTCGCATAGCTCTGTTTGCAATGTAATAACTTGGCGACATACGATTTGCCCTGCTTCACAAAACTTTTTGCCTTTTTTACACTCACCAAATAACTTGGGTACATCACAGGCTGTGCCTACCTCTGATACGTTGTCATCGATCCGTCCGTTGCAATCGTCATCTTTGCCATTGCAGGACTCTTTGCGAGGGAGAACTTGCCCGACGCACTTTTCCCATATCCCGTTTTGGCAGCGGGTGGTTCCTTTGCGACAGGGTGCGTTGGGGAGCAATGTCTCCCTGAGACCGTCATAGCAAAAGTCTGTGAGAGGCTCTGTTGAGCCTTTGATATTATCGACTTTACCATCGCAGTCATCATCGAGGCCGTTGCATTCTTCGGCCTTTTTCTTTTTGGGATCGGAGCAGGGGTCGTAGTCCTGGGGAAATTCGGGCACACCACCATCTGTTGCTTCCGAAGTGGGCTCAGGCGGGGCTTCCTGAGATACTTCAGGCTCTTCGATGGGCTCTTTGGTTGTCTTTTGTTCCGAAGTCTTCTCTGTTGAGGCCGTAGATTCTTTGCTGGAATCTGATGTTTGTTTGTTGTTCTCAGAGCCTGTGGGCTCTTTGCTTGTTTCTGCTGATTGGGTAGACCCTATACAGAGCTGGTTGACGCAACGCTGTAGGGGTTTGCATTCCCAATCTTCTTGGCAAAGTTTAAGGGAGCCTGGGGTGCTTGTACAGCCTTGCCACGTCGTTACAAGGAGACCACTTGAACACAGAAGGAGTACCAACCAACGTTTCATATTCATCTCGCTAGCCGGAGACCCCTGACTTGAGTCGGGGGAGGAGGCAAACTCGTTGTTACTGTAGATGTACTCCTCCTGCTTATGCAGAATAGAGTGCCACTTGTTTTACAATCCAAAGTCAAAACATAGGCTTTGGGAACGATGTTCTCTGTTGCAGAATGCAGTCGAACTTGTTCCCAGGGTAGTGGGAATTTGGGATTTTGTCAACGCGAGTTCAGATCGTGTGTGCTCTATCGTTTTCTTGGCTCGTTGCTGTAACTTTTGAATGGGTTTCGCGGTTTCCACTGGGTTGCTGGAACGAGGTTGATAAGGGGGGAGACAAGGTAATTAATGAGACAGTTGGGATGGCGGATCCATGTATGACGATAACAGGCTTCTGCACCTACAGTACTCTTGATTTCCCAGGCAGTTCGGCCTAGATGAACTAGATCCACACGGTCTTCAATTCCCTGTTCCACAAAATCATAGAGCATGTTGAGATACAGTTTGTGAGATTGATTGTAGTCGTAGTCTATGCCCACAAGGTAGGCTTCCAGGCGACTCTCTTGACCGGGCACTGCTTTGTTGAGGAAGGCTGCTGTGAATCCAACAATCTTGTCCTCCAATTCATAAACTGCGAATTGAAAGTTGTCGTTCAGTGAGCGTTTGAGTTGTGCCAATGTTGTAACTTTGATGCTGGTGAGTTTGAAAGGAGCATTGTCACACACATTGCTAAGGAGTTCTTGTAATTGTTCTGTATGCAGGTCGATCTGGTCAGCGGTTAAGGTTCGTCGAGTCAGGTCTTTTCCCTTCTTACGAGCGGACCGATACCGTTGACGATATTTGGAGGTCATATCATCGAGGTAATCTTGTGTGGTTTGCCAGTTGGGGCGAACATGTAGACACATGGAGGGATCGACATGAGGAGCGTGATAAGAAGCCAAAGCTTGGGTTGACACATCCGCTTCTTCGGGGTGAAGGTCTTTGACCACAACAAAAGTTGTGGGGGCTTGTTTTTCTTCTTGTTTGCGCAATGTCGTTAACATTTTGGGTAGGGCTGTCATCATCTCTTGTGTGGAGATCGTGGCTGTGTGTGCAACACTGACAGAGTCGCTGAGCAAGGGGTTACCACAAACCAGCAATCGGATGGCTGGCCGGCCGTCCGGTGTGTTGTGGAGACTTCCTGTCCAACCCAACGCGCGACGAACTCGTGATGTGTTGACTGCGTTTCCAAGCTCGTCAAGGGGGATATCCAGGATTTGAAATGTCGCAACACCCACAGGCTCTTGCTCACGGTAGAGTATCGCATATCGATATTGCGTGTTGGTTGTGGGAGCCAACTCCATCGCTTGCAGATAGGAGCGTTGCAAAAAAAGTCGATGTGAGGGGACAACATGCTCCCAGTCTTGCGAGGGAAGCTCGTTGATCGAGGAAAAAAATGTATAAG
>JALTMC010000597.1 GCA_027005175.1 Myxococcales bacterium | reverse complement strand
GTATGTCCCATTCGGAGGAAGCAACGTGCTTCTTTGTCAGTGACAAGCCGACGTGTTCCATACGACAGCAGCATTGAGTTGCCCACTTGTTGAAAGGTGTGAACCTCGTATTTTAACAAAGACTTCGGGCTTTGTTTTTTTGCGAGAATGGAAGTGGGCTTAAGCAGCTTGGGCAAGTAAAAAGTGCGATGTTTGCGAGTCGTTTGTTTTCGTCGGAGAGGATGAGAGGTTCGAGGAGAGGACCAGAGACCTTGCTTGTACCTTGTCATCACCCGCGTTCGCACATACCCAGGCTCTGCTGGACCACGAAAAGAGGCCACCAATGCAGAAGAGAGACGAATATTTTGGTGCCGTCGAATCATCGTGGTGTCGCGACTTCCCAGATGACCGGAGAAGTTGGGAGGTCGAAAGAACTGGCCCAAGAACTGAGGCAAGACCCTCTCCAGCTTTCGCAACCCACGCATCACACCCCAGGTTCCAGCTCCGAGAAACAAGCAACAGAGAAGAAAGATGCCTGCCTGTTTGAGATTGGGCAACCAAAACTCACCCAGGGATGCGTGCCCGACACCGGCCAGGAAAAGAACGAGGCCCAAAGACGCACAATACAAAAGCAAGATCGAGACAAAGAGGCTCGAAAGTCCGACGAACTGAGCACTACAGAGGACGATCCAGCCACTGACAAAGAGTACAGCAGGCCCCCTACCCTTTGGCTGAAACGGGACATGCCAAAGGTAGACAAGCATGACAGCAGCCAACAGACTGGAAGGGGTCACAATCCAGGGTTTGAATAAAAATCGAGGAAAGTAATTAAGACCACGACCAGCGTTCATCCAGAGATCAAAGTAAAAGTAAGCCAGCATCCAAAACAGCCCACCCCACGCGAGAAGGCGAGGCCAGTGTTTTCTCCAACGGGGCCACACGACATACCAGCTTGTGGTGTAAGAACTCAGGATCAATGCGAGACACAATGCCACCCAAACGAAGTCTTTGTGTGCGAGAACATGAAGGACACAGGACAAGATCGCAGGCCCCAGAAACCAGGCATTGGGTCGTCTTGTATTGTTCTGTTCTATCGCGTTCATGAGGCGGCATCCAAGGCATCCGCTTGCAGGCCACCGAAGGCGGGAAGTAAGGAGAAGTCCTCTGTGGGAAGAACCCACACATACCCTCTAGAATCCGAAGGGAAAGACAGCGTTGGAGCATCCTCTCGTACAAGAAAGACACGTGGGCTTACCCCCAAGGAGTGAAGTTTTTCAATCAGTTGTTTGCGAGGTTCATCCCAGTTCAAAAAAACCAACACAATCGAGGAGAATTGGGAGGTTTGAGGAACAAGAGATGCAGAGAGCATCTCCCAGTTGATCGCGGGAGCAGCAGAGATGCAAGACAAGATCTCCAAGATATGATCGAGATGAGCCAGGGCTCGCCCTGCCTGAAAGTGATGAATCTGCTCACCTGCCGCAAAGATATCAATAATATACTCCTGGCGCGATAAAACATCTGCGATACCCGCAGCGAGAGAGATACCGGCCTCAAAGGGAGCGTCGTGTTTGCGATCGGTCCATTCGCTGTCGAGAAGTAAGGCAAGGCGCACAAAGTACTCTTCCTGGTATACCTTGATAATGGGCTTGTTCTGGCGAGCCCAAGATGCCCAGTGAATATGACGAGGATTATCACCGTCCCTGTATTCTCGGGTGTGCATGAACTCAGAAGAGTCTCCCACCTGCGACGACAACAAGATCCCGCCGGGCTGGAATTGTCGGCTGTGTGGGACCGCAAAAGAGAGCATCGGTTTGAAAGACGGATAGACCAAAAAAGAAGTCTCCTGGCGCTGCCGGACCAAGCCACGCCACACCCCCATGGGAAATGCTGACATGACAGCCATTTGAGGCAGCGTATACGAGCCTCGTTTCGTACAAACCAGCTTCATCCGAACCTTGACAGACTCACCGGGGCCCAGCTGTGTAATCCGTGGGTAATCCCATCCTTCTGGTGTCGTCATCGAAAAAGGGAGATACCACTCTGTCACTTCCAGTTCGTACAGAGTGCGATGGGATGTGTTGGTCACCTCGATGTCATAAGAGAGTTGCTGTCCTGCTGAGGCAGGTGCTATCGGATGCCTTGTGATTTGTACAGAAGAGATGGCTCGCATGGAGGTGAGTCGAGAAACAGCCAGCAAGACAAGCAAGAAGCCCCACGGTATATACAGAGGCATGGCCAGACTCACCGATCCACTCAGGCCAAAAAAGACCATAAGGATGAGACACATACGACCCAGAGGTGTCAGGCGTTTGCGCCACAGATTTCGCAACCACCTCAAGACATAGCTGTAATGTATCGCCTCCTGCAATGAGATGTCACGAATGCTCGGAGGTCCCGTATGGTTAGTCGGTCTCAGACCTGAAGAGGTTGTGGAGAAAGGCACAGAGGGCTCCCCCTCGGCTGCCTCTGAGACCAACCATGAACGGCCCGCCCGACTCACCGGGGGACCTCAACCTGCCCCAAGATATCTTCCACCACATGAGCTGGATGTGTTCCGGCATACTTCGCCTCAGCCCGCAAGATCACACGATGCGCCATCGCCGGGATGGCCACTTTTTTAATATCCTGTGGAATCACAAAATCACGATGTTCCAAAAAGGCATGTGCGCGGGCTGCTGCTAGCAATGCCAAGCTACCACGAGGAGAGATCCCCAGTCGAATCGCTCCATGTTTCCGACTCGCATCCACAAGGGCCAACAGATAATCCAGCACGGAGCCTTCTATCGGAAGCTGGGCCACATACTGCTGCACCTGAACCAGTTCCTCGGGTGAGATCTCCTGTGTCACACCAGCCAATCGCGACTGCCCCCCCTCCCCTAACAAGATGCGCTTCTCCTCATCCAAGGGAGGGTACCCCAGACTCAAGCGCATCGTAAACCGATCAAGTTGCGCCTCGGGCAGAGGATATGTACCGTGAGAGTCAATCGGATTCTGCGTCGCGATCACAAAGAAGAGTTCCTCCAAGGGCCGAGACTCACCATCCACAGTCACCTGCCTCTCTCCCATCGCCTCCAACAAAGCCGACTGCGTTCTTGGAGACGCACGATTGATCTCATCTGCCAACAAAAAGTTACAAAAGATCGGACCAGGCTGAAACTTAAAAACACCATCTTTGGGATTGTAAATCGAAACACCCACAATATCTGTCGGAAGCAAGTCTGGCGTAAATTGCAAGCGACTCATCTGCCCCCCCATACAACGCGCTAATGCTTTCGCCAGGGTCGTTTTCCCGACACCAGGGATATCCTCCAACAACAGATGCCCCCCACTCAACAACCCCACAAGAAACATATCTAACTCGTTATTTTTACCTACAATCACCTGCCGCAAACGTTGCTTTACCCGCTCGATTTGCTCCGAGAATCTCTCTGAAGACTGTATCAATCTGCACCTCTCCTGCTGTGTTTCGGTCAAAAGCACGAAAAGATCGTACGCTTCCCATGGAGGGCCGTCAAGAGGATCGGAGCGAATCCTGTCCATCATCGACGCTTCTAAAAATCACAGATTAGTATTTCCCAACAACACGTAAGAAGAATCCGCTGTAGTCACGCTTTGGATCGGCGAAGAGGTTATCGGAGAAGGATGAGAAGTTATAGC
>JALTMC010000596.1 GCA_027005175.1 Myxococcales bacterium | reverse complement strand
TCTGTGCTCACCCCCACAGCCCCAGAAGCCCGAGGTTCTCAGGTATCGATACGAATGAAAGACGCCAACAAGGCTGAGTCCTTGTCCGTCTTCCTTCGCAATCATGGCATCGTTTGCGATGTAAGACACGATGTGATTCGAGCGGCTCCAGCCCCTTTGTACAACAGCTTTGTTGATGTCTGGCATTTCTATGATGCCTTGCGCCAATTCACGTCTTGAACTACAACGATCAGAAGAACTACAACGGTCACAATATTTTCGTTTGAGTGAGCAGAGACACGTTACCGGAGGTATGTATGAAGTATTCAAATGCTGTGAATGGAATTCTTTTGGTGGGATGGCTGCTCATACCGTCAACACTTTTTGCTGCTGGTAACTTTATTCCAGGCAATGGCACTCGCTCCATCGGCAAGGCTGGTGCGGTGGTCGCCACAGGAGATGACAGCGAAGCGGTATACCATAACCCCGCCAACCTTGGCCGTCTTCGGGGTTTTGGGATTCGCTTGGATGGTACAGTGACCTTTCAACAACTCGAATTCACACGAAAACCCGAAGGTTCTCTGACGTTCGATAAAGTCAGCAAAGATACAACTCCTGGTTTTATTCCGATGGTTGCAGCCTGGTATAGCTTTAACAAGCTGGGTCCAGGAACCCTCACTCTGGGAGCGATGTGGTATGGACCTCACGGCTCTTCCGCTTACAAATACCAAAGTAAAACCGAAGAGGGAGCCTGTAAAAAAGCAAAAGTGGGTGATGCCATTGTATGCAAACCAATGCCTACAGGAGGCCCCCAACGCTTAAACCGTATTGAAGCAACCAACCCCATGATGTATTTGGGCCTCGCAGCAGCCTATGAATGGCGGTTTCGAGAAGGCTATGCGCTCCGTTTTGGGGGTGCCTTTAAGTTTACATACCTTGTTGTGACTCAAAGACAAGCAGCAATCGCTGCCGGTATTTTCTATAAAGCTGCCTCTGCCAAGCTCACAGACGGCGAGATCATCATGAATCTTGCGGCTGATGGTTACTCCTTTACGGGAGATCTCGGATTCAGCATCACAACCCCCGTCGGCCTATCTTTGGGCTTTTCTGTGTTGCTCCCTGTCACATTAAATCTCAATGGAACACTTAATGTTCAACTCAACGAGACATTCGACGCCCTGGCAAAGATCCGAGGCAATCAAGTTCAGTTCACCAAGACATTTCCTGCCGTGATGCGTGCAGGTCTGGGCTGGTCCAACAAGATCTTAACCTTTGAGGTCGCTTTTGTTGCCGAACTTTGGAGCGTCGAAAAGGCTCTCACGCTACGCCCGGTCAACATAGAGCAGGAAGTTCTGAACAAGAAGTTGAAGCTCCCCTCTTTCTCACTCCCCACCCAACTGCGAAACTCTTACTCTCTTCGAGTGGGCATGGAATACAATATTCGTGAATGGGTTCTTCTGCGGTTGGGTTGGCTTATGGAAACGGGAGCAACCAAAACAGAGCTGCTCTCCACAAGCACTATGGACTATCCCAAACACGCTATCACAGGCGGGGTTAGCGTAAATTTGCCCGGCGGGCTGACCATCGACTTCTCTATCATTCACTTCTTCCCCGGAGAATTTGACATCACAAACAGCCCCTCTAGACCTGTTGATGTAAGCCCCAAGGACCTCCAAAGCCCAACCTCCATCGCTTCCGTAACCAACGGAAAATACCGCTACGCGATCACAGCGATCAGCTTCGCCCTCAAAGGCAACTGGATGAAATAATCGGGTGACAGCCTACACAACACCGAGAGTTCGGGTGCTAATCCCAGCATCTTCGATCTGATCGATAAAGTTCTTCTTGTCGATAGCTTTGGTATACGCTTCTTTGAGTTCGACAATGTCGCGCTCCACATAATCAACCAAGACATCATTGAGGCATTGCATACCCATCGCACGAGAGGTTTGCATGATGCTTTGGATCTGATGAATCTTGGATTCACGTATAAGGTTTGCAACACCTTGTGTGACCAACAAGATCTCCATCGCAGCGATTCGCCCCCCACTTTTCTTCCGCAACAGCGTCTGAGAGACAACGGCCTTCAAAGAGTTCGACAACATCAAGCGAATCTGTTGTTGGCGCTCACCGGGAAACTGATCGATCAGACGGTCTACTGTGGAGATCGCGCTGCTTGTGTGCAAGGTGCCAAACACAAGATGGCCTGTTTCTGCCGTTTCAATGGCGATAGCCATGGTCTCAAGGTCACGTAATTCGCCGACGAGTACAACATCCGGATCTTCGCGAAGTGCAGCACGCAGCGCGGCCTTAAATGACTTGGTATGAACCCCCACCTCACGTTGATTAACCAGACACTGTTTGTTCGGATGCACAAACTCGATGGGATCTTCAATCGTAATAATATGGTCTTCGCGAGAGCGATTAATCAAATCTACAAGGGCGCAAAGAGTTGTCGACTTACCACTACCCGTGGGTCCTGTCACAAGAACGAGGCCTTTGGAGAGATAGCAAAGGTCCTTCAAGCACTGCGCCAATCCAAGCTGCTCTGCGGTAATCACTTCCGACGGGATCAAACGAAAGACAGCTCCAACACCCTTGCGATCCACAAAGATATTGGCACGGAATCGCCCAACCCCCTCAACTTCATAGGCAAAGTCAGTGTCCCAGCATTCAATAAATTGACGACGATTGCGTTCGGGAATGATCGGTGCGAGGAGTTGGGCCACTTGCTCTGAGCCGAGAGTGGGAAGATGGTCGAGGCGATGTACACCACCATCCACCCGAAGCATCGGCTTTTCATCACTCGAGATGTGTAAGTCAGAGCTTCGCTCGGTGAGCATCAATTCAAACAAGCGATCGATCTCCGTCTCACTGTCTGCATACTGAATCAGCGTATCAGCAATCATCCGCTCATTAGGAGAGAGATAGGACAGGTCTACCCCTGCATACGAAAGATGAGGGGCTGCGGCCTGCATACTCATGGAGCCCACAACAGCTGCGGGAACTCCGACATGACTGCCCATACTATGAGCTTGATGTACCCCACTTTGAGCTTGATGTACCCCACTTTGAGAGATCGTAGGTGGAGACATCGAGGGCGGAATATCCGTGATGGGTGCTGTATTAAACTCCGCAGGAGTGAGAGGAGCAACATGACCAACCCTAACACCCGAGGCTGGAGCAGCCTCTGGTTTGGCCTTCGTAAAGCGAGTTTTCAGTTCGCCATCACTCCACCTTAACTGGCAACGAAAAGCACCGTAGGGGGAGTCGTATTGATAGTTTAAACGTCTCTTCTCATTGAGTTCTTGTAGCCCACTCTCCCCTAGAACTTCCCGTAGAAGTTCAATCACATCATCATTATTTAAACTTTGTGTCAGCTCTTTTACAGGTCTCTGTTCAAACAGATAGGTAGGGGGAACATTGGCATACATATGCAGTTCATCCGCTCGACCATCCGCGATGGGTTTCAAATATTTGTCCAGAATCGCCACAGTTTGCTCCTACATTTGGCCACAACAGCAAAAGCCTGGTTACAAAATCTACCAAACCTTAACATATATTGATTCTCTTGCAAACAAATACCCTACAGGAAAACGAAAGCACTTGATGGTATTTTCGAGGCCGTCTATACTGTGACGGGCTCGTGACAAACAACCAC
>JALTMC010000595.1 GCA_027005175.1 Myxococcales bacterium | reverse complement strand
GAGTTGGTATACGGTGAAGATGGGTGGTTGCGTGCCAACCAAACAACTCTTGGTGCCGACAATGGCATCGCGATCGCAATGGCCATGGCAGTTGCTGTCCATAAAACCTGGTTCTTCCTTGTAGACCTACTCCAAGCCTTGCGATAAGAACTCACAGCTCGGCTCATGTCGCAAGACTGCACGTGCAGCATGGAAAAGGTGAGGAATCCCCCCGACTCAACTAACAACTCGGAACTCAGAAAAAAAATGCGTGTAATTTCAGGAAAATATGCTCGTCGTTCGATCGATTCCCCCGAGTGGGCAGGGGTCCGTCCCTTGCTCACTCGGCTGCGTCGCTCTTTGTTTGACACCTTAATGCCCTATCTTCCCCATGGCCCTTTTTTGGATCTTTTTGGTGGAACAGGTGCTTTTACGTTGGAGGCGTTGAGCCGTGGAGCACCAGAGGCCACTGTGGTGGAGATGGACTCACGAACAGCCAACTTAATAGAGAAGAATCTGAGTCACTCAAAAGTGGAAGAGCCTGTGGAGCTACTACGCGGAAATGCGGTGCATGTGATACAGGAACTTATCACACGACAAAAACAGTACAATGTGATCGCGATAGCCCCACCCTACAGGGAAGGTTTGGAGAACGCGATCCTCGATATACTGGACGCAGCACCACAATTGCTCATGCCAGACGGTCTCGCCTTTGTCCAATATCCAGTGGATGATAAGAGCATTATCCTTGAGCGAGACAACCTGGAGTTATGGCGAACCAAAAAGTATGGCCAAACCCTATTCAGCTACTTCTTTCCCAAAGGATAGTCTACCATTCGTCGCACAAAGCCACTTTCCAAGGCAGGACCAGCAAAATCGACAACAAAGCGGATAGGAAGCAGGTAGGAGCCACACCAAAGCGGATAGGAAACGGATAGAGTCCACACCAAAACGGATAGGAAACGGATAGAGTCTACAGCGAAGTGGAGATGGAGCGATGTGGTGTCAATCTCTTTGCATGGCACGCATGATGGGGACTTGGAAGCTCGTATACCGGATGTAGGCGGCAAGAGCCCACAGATCGACGCGGAGCCTTTTGGCATCGCGAGGTTTTGTATCTTTCCAGGGATTGCGTCCGAGTTTGGCGCCTTTGACATAGTGCAGAAGTTCACGGGAGGACAGCCCTTTCATATGTCTGCCGACACCCACGACGATAGAGCGATACACATGCTCCCATCGGGAACCACACCGCAACGCCCCCTTGTGGAGGTTGCGAACCTTCAAAGCAACGGGCTTCGAGGGGCCCTGTTTTTTTCGGTCACTCCCAGGATTAATATAGAGAAGTTTTCCTTCCCCTGATTTGCCGTGACAGCCAGAGCAACCCATTCCGACATAGATCTTCTGTCCTCTCCACGCCCAGTACAGTTCAACGGATTGTTTGTCTCGCCAGTCACGAAAGAGATCGCGCTCCTGACGCTCTCGCCAATCGTTGTATTCCTGAAAATCATATCGTTGCAGCCATAAACTCCATTGACGGCGAAGTTCATACTTCATCCAATTGGACCGATGCCGCCAGCCTTCCCATTTTCTCCACCACTTCACCGGATTAACGATAGTGGTAAACGTCCAAGTCGGCCATTCCATCTTTCGAGACTTGAGAAAAGCCTGATACTTTCGTTCGAGATCCCGCTTTAGATCTCGCCTTAAGATCTGTTTCATAAATTTAATCCAGGGTTTCTTACGACCCTTTTCGAGCCAAAGCTGAAAGATATGACGAAGGCGAGGGCTTTGTTGAAGGAAGGCTCGCCAGTCACCTCGTGCGATTCGAAGTTGGGGAGAATGTCGACGAGCCCACAACCCAAAGGATTGCCACTCTGTCCAGTCTCTCCAATTTCGCCAATGTCGGAAGGGGACATGCTCCTTGGTACCGCGTTCACGACGCCAGGTGGCCAGCCACCGGTCATACCCTCGCTCCCACATCTTCTTGGTCCAGTCTCGAAAAGCACGTTTGCGCAACTCTGTATAATTCGGTCGCTTCGGCTTCTTCCAGGCCAACGCAGGATGGGACGACACTTTTTTATTCATCCCTGCGATTCGACGAACCGCATCGGCCAGAGATCTGCGTTGTTCTTGTGACAACGAGTCTCTGAGCGAGACCATCCCACAACCACCCGTTTGGTGTTCCAGAGTTCGGTAGATATCTTTCACATTCGCGCTTGTGTAAGAACGGCACAGCCAGGCTTTGGGCTTTGTCAGATCACGAGGTGGAGTTGGCAGTTTTTTGGCCAGAGGACCATCTCCAAAGCCACGAGTTCCATGACAGCTCGCACACAACGTTTGGTACAACTGCAGCCCTTGTTGGGATTGTGCTTTGGTTGACAATGGGATCAGACGTCGAGAGCCCTGTCCTGGGACAAATGAGGAGCGCTGGGCTTTACGCAGATAAGCGATTAACGCTCGACCATCGTAATTCAGCGTCATTCGTCCATCGTTGTGCTGTTTGAGCAGCCCACGGTAAGCCGACTTTGAAGATTGAGGTCGCAAGGCTTTGGGATTGTAGAAATAGGCCACCCACCCACTTTCATTGGCAAACGGGCTAGCGATCTCACCCCATCGCAACCCCGACAACGAAGGGTGGTGGCAATACCAGCACCCAGCCTGTCGAAAGACCTTCTTGCCATGACGCAGTAAAGCTGTCGTCTCTTGGGCTGTTTCAGCCACAAGAGGTTTCGCTGTCAGCCACCACAGTACAGACGTCAGGGCGACCGCACCACATGTTGCCAGAATCAACATAGCCCAACGTTTTCTATCCATCGTACCTTTTCCTTGCCTCAATCCACGATAAATTCATCACATTCCACCGGCTTTGGCTCCTCGTAAGGAACCTCTTCAACGCTAGTTCTTTCAGATTCTGGGATCGCATCAAGATGGTGCTGCAACAAGTCCAGACGAGCATCAACCAACTCCTCAAGTTTGGGAATCGTCGCTCCAAGCTCCCATTCCACCTCCGGCTGCTCGGCCCAGAGAAGTAACTCACGATCAGCAAGCTCTGCCATCGCTTCATCCGATCGGCGAATTTCAGACCAAAAACTATCCAGTTGACGGATGTCAGAGGTTCGCCAGATGTGAACCAGTAAAGGGACCATATAGCACAAAACACCCAAAGAGAAACAGAGGCGTCCACGGCAACCCATAGCATAAAAGAGCCCAGCAAAGAGGGAACACATCACTATCGCGCCGAGAAATGCACGAGGTCGCAGAAACCAACCATACAAAGCTGTCAACCTGGATTGACGCCGTTCATCCACGAGAGCAGCCAGCGCACCATGTAAAGAAGCAATGGCCCCCTGCAAGAGCTTGGCTCGCCTGCAAAGCATCTCACCTTTCTCACAATTTGATTTTTCAATTTGATCTTTCAAATCTTTCTCACAATTTGATTTTTCAATTTGATCTTTCAAATCTTTCTCACAATTTGATTTTTCAAGAGATTCAGTCCACATTACACCCTCTTAAAGTTACACCCATCGTTGGTATAAGGATAAGAGTTACACCCATTGGTTGAATATGGTTGAATAGAGGATAAGTCACAATGAGTATCGAAAAGATCAAGTTATCATCGGATCGTTGTTTTTTGATCGGAATGCTTCACCTTGGCCCTATCTTTGAGGGCAGAG
>JALTMC010000594.1 GCA_027005175.1 Myxococcales bacterium | reverse complement strand
CGTTCATCGGGCACTCACACTTGTGTCGCGTGTTTGCTTTCGATGACAGTGGTGTTGTTCAAATGGTTCCAGGACACCTCGACCTGGAACCCGGCAAACAATATATCATCTCCGTTGGCTCCGTCGGACAACCTCGCGACTATGATCCCCGCGCTGCCTACGCCATATTCGACACAGAAACCCGCAGCTTCGAGCAATATCGCATCGAATACGATATCAACATCAGCGCCAAACGTATCTACGACGCTCGCCTCCCCGACGCCTTCGGCAAACGCCTCTTCGTCGGAATCTAACGATCTCCCCTCCCCTTGACTCCCCATCCAACATCACCCCTGGCTTCGGCCCCAGCCCCGAGTTCTTCACACAACGTTGGGTCCAGAGTTCTTCACCCAACTTTTGGTGATGATTCGATTCCTACATCGAAGAAGTAGATGGTGTAATCTTGTCTCAGAAAAACGCAAAAAGCCCACAAAGTTCGGAGAGTCATCGCAAAGAGATACAACTCGACTTTTCACAAGATGGTCATTTGTGCCTGACCTTTTCACAGATGTCCTCCCTTGCTACAAGAGAAGAAACCAAGTATACACATTGCCGTTCTAGGAAAAATCATTTCCGTATGGGTTGGCTATTGGCTACTTTATGCGATGTTCTCCCATCAGTGACATAGGAGAGAGAAAGAATGTCTCGTTGGTTTACAACAATGATCGCCACTGTATCTCTGTTGGTTGTTACCTGTTCTTCGGCTTGGGCTTTAAAGATCACCTTTAAAGATCCCAAAAAAGACGACAAAGGCCCCGGGAAATACACGTACCCCACCCATAGTTCCTACAAAAGAGGAGACTTTGACATCACCAAAGTCACCATTAAAACGCGTGGAAGTAACGTGGAGATCCGTGTGCGAGTTCGCAATCGCATCCGTGACGTATGGAAGTCAAAAACCTGGGGTGGCAATGGGTTTAGCACCCAGTTTGCACAGCTCTATATTCACACAGGCAAGGGAAAAAGCTGGAAGAACGCTTTGCCTGGAATGAATGTTCGCTTTGCCAAAGGTTGGAACAAAGTGGTCTTACTAAGCCCCCAAGGAAAAACCCGCCTCAAGCAAGAGATCAACCTGAAAGCGACCCAATTCAAAAAGGGAATCATCATCCCCACTATCACACGTAGTTCGGGAAAAGACTTAATCGCCATTGTCCCAAAATCTGCGCTGGGCGGCCTAAGCAAAAGCTGGGGTTTTCAAGTTCTGATGCAAAGCAATGAAGGCTACCCCAACAAAGCAGATTTTCTGACACGACGTGTGAATGAGTACAACGGTAAGCACCGATTTGGCGGTGGTAATGACAAAACATGTGACCCCCATGTGATCGATATGCTCGCGGGAAAAGCCAAAGGCAAACGCTCCGAAAAGAAAGCCCAATACAAGCTCCTCTCCAAGTACTCCTGCAAAGGCAAAGGCAAACATGCCATTGTCCATTTTGTCTATCGAAAATAAGTTCAGACATCACCCTGCCTGTGTTCGACGTTCAAGCCAGAACGAAAAGTGGAAATCCTGATGCAAGCGAACAAGTTCTTTCATGCCAGCACTCTTGGCTTGTTGTGTTTGGGTGTCATTCTTTGGACACCCAAAACCACCCATGCAGACATTGCCAACTTCGACCTCTCCGCCAAAATTTATACAAAATGGCTCTATCGCAACAACGCACGCCAGGGTAACCTGTGGTTGGGGCATCCTGCGGAAAAAGATAACTACTCGGGCGACAACGGTGTAGCCTCTGAGTTTGAGTTAACCTTCCGTGGCAAGGTCAGCAAATATGTTCGCGCAGGAGTGCGGGTCAAAAGTCGCTTTGGCGCGTTGTGGCACAACTGGTGGGAAAATGGCGACATGCGAGACATTCCGGACAACAGCGGTGAATCACTGGGAATGAACCAAGCAGAGTATATCAAACTGCGAGGGTATTGGTTTCGAATCAAGCCCCCTGTGTCATGGCTAAATTACATCCATGTCGGCAGCTCAGATTTTTCCCAGTTCAACGCCTGGACGATCGGAAAAGTTCGCTACATCGACCGAGACAATGGCAAAGGTATCTTTGTGGATGGTGGCCTTGGTGATATTTTCCACTTCCACATTGTAATCATCCCTCTACCCAAGATGTGGGTCGGCCCTGGCTGGAGCACGGGCTTGGGTGATACAGCCATCAGCCAGCCCTTCTATGGACAAGATTATGCGTATGCTCTACGCCTTGACCTAGAACCCCTAGATTGGCTCAAACTACAAGCCATCGGAACGGTCATTCTCGACTGGGAAGCCAATCGCTTTGACCCGGATGCTGTAGGTTCATCGAACCCCAATGGCATAAAAGATGGTGCCGTTGGCTTGTCCAACCGATTTATGCATATCGCCGCTACCTTTGATGCCAAAATTGAAGCAGGTGACAATGTCAATATCAACCTGTTTTTTGCCTACACAGACAACCGTATCAATGAACAGTATGCAACCAACCGCATACCCGAAGGAGGCTTCTATAACCTAGCCTGGGGTGAACGCCGAGGAATCGCGCTCAAAGCACGAGTGGATGTGGACGATCCCTTTGAGATCGGGTTGTCCATGAAAGCAGAAGGCTTTTATATCAGCCCAGACTTTAACTCCGCTTTTGGTGCTCGACGAGAAAGCGATGTGCTGCTCACTGATGGATTCCTCGGAGGCGGCCAGCTTCCAACCTTAAATATCGCCAATGAGTTTATGGACTTTGACGAACCCTGGTTTGAAAGCATCATCGGCTGGACCGGTGGAACATTGATTGTTGAATATGCCATCAGCACCTTCAAAGCAACCCTGGAAGGCACCGTCCTCACCTACAGTACCAATAACCCCGTCAACAACACAGGTCGAGCTGTCACTGTGAATGGTGTGACTGTCCCAGACGGTGAACTCATCCCACGTGATGTTGACAACAGCTATCCCAGTTTTCCCGGTTTTAACCAAGGCATCACCGATACAGACTTCTTTAACAACAGCAATCGTCAAGACTTTGGACGTGACAGCCGAAGCGTCTATCGCCGATACCAGGATCGCTTCACATTTCTGCTGCGTCTCACGCTCAACTATACTGCCCCTGTGGGCAACGGCTTGCGCTTTATGGTGACAGGAAAATATATCCGCGACACCGACTATCGTCGCAAGTTAATCCAAGAAGACGACTATGTTGCCGATCTTCTCTTTGGCAACTTTCAGATGGGCTATACCTTCACCGACTGGCTCAATGTTGAGGCAGGAATCAAGGTCGATCACTGGCGAGAAAACCGAGTATTTGGAACCGATGAACAAGGTTTTTCAGGCTTTATCACCACCAAATACAAGCCCTACCTTCGAATCCGAATCAACTTCGGTGGCGTAAAGATCTATTACTATCTCGAATATATCCACCGCTCCCTGCTCCGTGATCGACACATACAGGACCCTGCCCAACGCACCCTTGCAGACCGCACTTGGAACGTCTTCCGCTCCAAAGCCACCGCTGAAGTCGCCTGGTAACTCCAAGCTCTTCTCTCTGAGAGAGGCCCCATCATTCGTGTTGGTCGTGGCGAAAGAGGCGCACGAAAACATCCATCATGTCGGTCTGCCCAAGACTCAGGGCTTTCCCGGCAGCATGCTCATTGCAGATTACTGAGAAGTGGGTTCGTAGGATGTCCACTTTGCCCGACTCGTAGGGATCGCAACTCCTGATGTTGTAGAAGAGGACTCCAACACAGTTGGATGGGAGGTCAATCCCGAGGACGAGAGAGAGGACAAAGAATCCTGCCCTGCTGGTCCCAAATCAGGTGTTGTTGGTGTCGTAGCAAAATCCTCGGATGACACAAATTTAGGAACAGGAGTATTAATACTCTGAGAAGAGAGAGAACTCTTGGATGATACAAACGTAAAAGCAGGAGTATCAATAGTCTGGGAAGATGGAGAAAAAGACTGTGGCCTCTCACTGGAAGAGAAAGGGTACTCTTGCTGAGGAAGTGTTGCCAACTCTTCCAATGACTTGAATGTTTGATGGGACTCTGCCTCAGAACGAGAGGTTTCAGGATTTGCATTCGATGACAATCCCTGGTCATTGTATCCATGAAAATGATCAGCAAGTTGCCTATGAATCATCCCGAGAGCAGTGCGGATCTCCAACACATGTTGGGGACGACGAGTTGCATCCCTATGAAGACACCACATAACAGCCTCTTCTAAGGAGGATGGGATATCTCTATATTTGCGGATAGACTGAGGTTTGACAGTACGAGCCAAGCCAGAAAAAGGGAGACGACCTGTGAGTAGGTGATACATCATCGCACCCAAAGAGAAGAGATCGGAGCGGTGATCAATGGAAGAACCAGCAATTTGCTCAGGGGACATATAAGCAGGAGTTCCCGCAATGGATTGAGTGTGTGCGTCGGCTGAGCGTGCAATACCAAAGTCCATGAGCTTGACCTTGTTGTGCTGAGTATACATGATATTCGCTGGCTTAATATCACGGTGAACCAGGTTCTTTCCATGTACGTACTCAAGCGCATGAAACAATCCATTCATCAACTCAAAGAGAGCTCGTAATGGCAGCCCCTTCTTTCCAGCTTTGATCTGAAATTGTTCCATGGTAAAACCTTCAAGATACTCCATACAGATATAGGGACAACCGTCCAATACACCAAAATCATGAACCACCACAATATTGGGATGATCCAGGTTCGCGAGCAACTTGGCTTCCCGTCGAAAAGCTGTAAGAGTCTTCTCATTGATTTGCAAACCAGAGAGCAACAATTTCAAAGCGACGATCCTCTCAAGCTTCTGATCCGTTGCTTTATAAACAACAGACATTCCACCTTCCCCCAGCTTCTCTCCCAAGATATATCGATCACTTTTCTGACGAATCTGCGTCTGCATTTTGGTGATCGCATCTGTGACATAAACCACTTGGCCTGACAAATGTGCAAGATGTCCGACAATATCACTTTCAAGAGAGAGAGACGCCCGACTCACATCATCACTGGAGGAGCAAGGAACGCCATTCATACTGCCACTATATGAGAGAGGAACTCTCTCCACACGAGATAGCTGAAGTGGAGTCCCAAGAACAGCACCATTTTCTGATACCCCAAAGGCATCCGGGACACCCGCCCCCCAATGTGATGATGAAGAAACAGCAGAGGGGTGAGAGCTTAATGAGAATCGGGGAATATCTGGCACTCGACTCCCAGCTCCACCACAATGGCTTTCAAGCAAAGTCTTTGCGCAGCCTCCTGCTTCAGCAACCTCTGAGAGTTCAGATGCCCCTGACTCTACCCCATCGAGTTCATCGAAACTAAAGGCATCGATGTCAAGGATCTCTTCTTCAAGATCTTGCTCCTCTCGCCCCAGTAAACCTCTCTCATTGGAAAGCTTATCCTCACCTACAACACTACGCTTCTTATTCTCACCGACAGCACTACGCTTCTCATTCTCACCGACAGCACTACGCTTCTTATTCCCACCTACAGCACTACGCTTCTTATTCCCACCTACAGCAACACTACGTTTTTCTGATTCTTTCGCAGAACTCGATTTCTTTGCACTCTTGCTCGTTGGAGAATGAACTTGTCCTTTGGCTGTGCCAGTGCCCTTGGATGGAGTGGAAGGTGACCTCTTCTGAACCTCTCTTGTCGATGATTTTAATTCGGATAGAGCGAGTTCTCCTGTAACTTTGGCTTTAACCGCGCGAGTCAGACATCCTTTTTCACAAACTTGAGAGATCACATGAGCTCGCTCCCAAAGACCAAGTTTCTGGTAGGCTTTGGCAGCCTTATTCGCTGCATAAGCGATTTTACGCTGAGACTCTGAAGAGAGATCCGCAGGATCACCATCGCATTCAGAAAACAAACCCAACATCGCCTGTTCCCATACCTGTGCTTGTTGCTCAAGGTCAGCTTCGGGAACTCGTTCAAACATGGCCACAGCTTCCTGAAACTGCCCTGCATACGCATAAGCACGCCCAGCCGATTCAAACTCCTCACATTCCAGATACAACTCTGCTGCCCGACGAAACTCTTTGGCCTTCTCCGCATGCACAGCAGCTTTTTGGTTCTGCCCCAAAAAACTTGCGATTTGCGACGCTTCTTTTTCTAGCTGTCCACGTACAAAGAGATTGTAAGCCGCTTCCATATTTCCATGCTGGACCTGTAATTTCCCAGCCTGCAAGTAGTCCCTCTTCTCAACAAGAGCACGCACCTGCTGTAGATACTCTGCTTCTTCTAGATGAGAGCGAACCTGAGATTGATGACGAGACTTTCTCCATGTCACAATTCCAATAAAACATCCCACACTTGCTGCGAAGAAGAGTAAAGAAGAAGTTTCCATAGCCCCACCTAAAACACATAACCAACTGAAACAAAAGCCATTCAAAGATGTATTTCAAATACCAATGATTGACTATTCGGCTCACAATCGTTTTAATACGGCAGATATTGGAAACTCTGTAGCAAAAAGATGAACGAGATTTACCAACAGAAAGATGCTCTGGCCCGAATGACTCCTGTATGTTCGTTGCGAGAGTCGGCAAGGCCAGAGGTCATGTGCTCTGCAAAAAGTGTAGCATCCGCTGGTACACTTCCTCCATTTGTCGCCCAAACATCAGGTGTCCTGCACGAGGTACAATCTCAAGTTCAGCATGTGGCATCACATGTCCAGCATGCTGAATGAGCTTCTCTGCATGATAAAAAAGATCCTTCTCACCCGCCATGACTAATGTAGGAGCATTGTAACCTTGCAAGTCCTCACGTGTGAACACCTGAAATGGTGCAGCTTTCTGTTTAACATATCGAAAAGAAAGCCCCATCAGTTCGACCAATGCTTCTTCAGGTGTTGCGCCAGGAGAGCAAAGAGGCAGGACCAATTTCAGCAACCTCTTTTGCGTTGGCCTCGCCCAATAAAGAGGCATATTCGAAAGAAAGTGCATACGCAAAGCCAAACGAACAGGAGCCAACCCTGCTGGCACAAAAAAGATGCCATGTGAGATCCGTTCAGGAGCCAGGGTAGCCAGCTTCATTCCCAACCATGCACCAAACGAAGTACCCAGAATAGGAGTTTTATCCAATCCCAAACCGTTGAGAACTTCGACCAACCATAAGGGAAAACCATCGCCCTCACGCTCGGGTCGTGTGGAGGAGCTTTTACCGGGCTGTCCTAAGATATCGGGAGCATACACGCGATGACTTTGGGCAAACGGCAAAAGAAACCGTCGAATGGCTAACGCATTGATGGAGAGACCATGTAGAATCACAATCGGTGGAGCATCCTCGTTTCCCATCACCAGCACATGAGTTTTTCCTGCCTCCGTATCCACCCATTGCGACTCCCAAGAGATCGGAAGAGCCTCTAAATTTCTCTCATACCAATCGAGAATCGCATGATGACCACGTTCACTACGAAAGATCCAAGGTGTCTTCTTTACTTTCACAATTGTCATTCACAAAGGCCCTCTTCATCATTTTCATTCTCGACGGAATCCGTCGCCTGTGTTTGTGTTTTCAATACAAACTGTGTTTGTATCCTCTTCATCATTTTCATTCTCGACGGAATCCGTCGCGTTGGGTCAACTTTTGACTTCAGAGAAGGTTCCAGGCTACTCTCTGCCCGCTGATGGGATATACTAGTCCACTCTCCCCACCAAATCCAGACTTCGTCCTGTAGATTCTGCCGGACCCGCGATCGGGAAGGGGCTTCCACGCCCACAACATAAGAGGTTTTTTTCTGATGAGACTCTATCAGTATGACTTGTATGCCGTGTTGGGATTAAGCGTATGGCTGGTGCTCTATCTATGGACAGGTGCGGCAACCTTTCAGCCCGCTGACAGTGCGGAGTTTCTAACAGTTGTTGCCCATTCTGGTATTGCTCACCCTCCAGGCTACCCTTTGTATACCATGCTGGGGATTCTTGCCCATCAGCTAATACCAACATCCGTAACCACCGCATTAGCGGTACTCGCGGCGCTGCTATCGTGGGGCACCTTAATCGGGATTTACAGTGCCCTACGACAACTCTGTGACCATCGTCTAGCCGCCTTCTTTGGGGCTTGTATCGCAGGAACATCTCTCCATCTTTGGAAACATGCCACACATCCAGAGGCCTTTGCATTGCTGGGATTTTTTGCGGCATGGCTAAGTGTCTTTGTGATACGTGCTCTCGACCCACGCCGCTCCCTTCAAGAAAAACGGTACGCATGGTTTGCCTATACATTGCTGGTCGGCCTCGCCTCCACACACCATCACACCATCATCCTCACGGCTCCCATGGGCGTTGTGATTCTCTATGGACTGTTCATCAACCCCCGCACCCGGCTCTCACACCGTGGGATACACCTCTTGGTAGGCTTTGGTTTGTTCCTCTTCGGACTCACCCCCTACCTTTACCTTCTCATCGTAGGCCAACACACAGGGATCGGGTCCTGGGGAACAATCGAAACATTTCAACAACTCTGGAACCACTTTCTACGCAAGGAGTTTGGAACATTCCAAAGTGGACTTTATGAGAGCAGTCGCCCTCTGTGGTTCCACTCTTGGAAGTATCTTCAACGTGCTGTGAGTTGGCAAGGAAGCTTTCCCTTCGGATTATCCGGTATATGGATCATCGGTCTTATCTTTGTACTGACCCGACGATGGCCCTTGCACTCCACACAAACAGTAGACACAAACAACTCGAAACAAGAGGCTGCGGTCTACACATGGCAACGAACCATCGTATGGAGTTGGTTGGCCTCTTGGGTTCTCGCAGGGTTACTCTTTCCACTCTTACTCAAGATGGGAGCCTCAGCCTTGGATCAGTATGTCGCTGCGAGATTCTTCTTGCTACCCGACATTTTCCTCGCACTCCTGGCAGGTGTCGCCATCCACTACTTGTTCCAACGAGCCTATGTCTTGCGTCAACAGATAGAGGCAGAGTCTCCCTCGGTCACAAGACAGCGCTTCTTACCAACACTCCTTGCCATCATACTTACCTACTTAATCGCAATGGGTGTGGTCAGCCAATATTGGCAAGCATCCTCTCGTCATCGCAACTGGCTGGAGACCTACGCACGCGACCTACTCAAAGAACTCCCAAAAAGTGCGTTGCTTTTGGAGGCCAACGACGAAGCCATCTGCTTTGGTATCACTTACCTACAGCAAGTGTTGAAAATCCGCACAGATATCCGATTTGTATGCCTGCCCTTGCTAGGCCGACGATGGTATGCCCAGCAGCTACAAAAAGCATGGCCCGAGTTTCGTTATCGATGGAGTGCCAAGCACATCTCCTCTATCGCGCTCATCACACACTACAACGAACTTGGAAGACCTGTTCACTTGACAGAGCTATACAACAAATCCATCCGGAGATTTCCATGGATTCCACATGGATTATCCTGGCGTCTTTGGAGATCCAAGACCAGCCCACCACCGCCGCCTCCGATGGTTGAACGAATATTGCTGCGCCGTTATCTCAAGCTGGCAAGACAGCACCCTCTGCCCAATCCTGACAAAGAACCCTGGCCTACCCGCATCGTTCGACGCTACGCTCACCCTTGGCTGGCCCTCGCCATGATCTATCGTCGCCAACGAAAACACAAGGCTGTCCGACGTTGCCGCAAACGCGCAAGGCTATGGATTCCTTAAACACACGAAGCAAGGCACAGGATCGCCCTCACAGGCGGTACACCGTACCGTCGATACCGGGGTTTAGCAAGCCTGACGAAGTCGATGCAGGTAGTCCTGATAGGGCAATCGTAAGGTGAGAGTTGTCGAGACGGCGAACCAAGCCTGACGAAGTCGATGCCAGGGTTCGCAAGTGAGTAGCAGAGCGTTCGTGAATGACGTGAGGTTAGGAGGAGGTTTGATGTTCCAATGGGGAAGGGAGCGAAGCGCTTTGATTCTTCTCATTCGAGGCTGTTTCTCCCTTAAATCTCTTTTCCAGGATATCCCACTCTACAACCAACTCTCCCCCAACACTTTTCATCTGATCCGCCCAACTACCGAGCAACTCGATACAAGCATGGTCAATGTAATTGAGACGACCTGTGTGAATATGAACCTCTGCGTTCATCGGAAGATTTTCGAGAGTTTCGGCAAGAATAGGCAATTTAATAAAGGTGGCAGATCCTTCTATACTCAGATCATAGCGATTGTTCTCTCCCTCAATCACCTCAATATCAAGACGCGAGAAAGCATAAAGCAGTTTAAGCAAGGATAGCCCTACTCCAATCAAGACACCTGACAGCAGATCAATACTCACAATCGAAGCGACTGTCACAAGGTAAATACCAAGCTCACTCCGACTTGAATCCCACAATTCACGCATGACCTTGAAGTTGACAAGTTTATAACCGATATAAACGAGTATTGCAGCCAGTGAAGCCTTGGGAATAAGTTGGATTACAAATGGCAGTGCTACAACAAAAGCAAGCAGCCAAAAGCCATGAAAGATTCCAGACGCACGAGATTTAGCACCCGCTTCAATATTGGCAGAGCTACGAACAATGACGCCAGTAACAGGCAGGGCTCCAAACAAACCACATACCATATTACCCACTCCCTGGGCCATCAATTCACGATCAAAATCTGCCCTTTTCTCTGAATGAAGTTTATCCGTTGCCACCGCGCACAACAAACTCTCAGCACTGGCAACCAACGCAAATGCGAGTGCCGCAAGTAACAAGGCTGCATTGGAAAACATCCCCACAAAACCAGACCAAGTTGGGAAGTTGGCCGCCTTGAGCAAATTGCTAGGAACAGAAATATACTTAATGGGCAAAGAAAAGAAATAAGCCCCAAGGACAGCGACGATCACTGCAAGCAAAGAAGCCGGCAAAAAACTGAGTTTCTTGGGCCGAAATAGGCTCCATAGAACCAAAGTGAGTATGGTAACAACGCCGATCGTTGCTGCAAGATGATGCTGACTACCTGTTATGGGGAAAAGGCCTTTGTAAATCGCCTCTGGGATGGACAGTAAGTTGGCAAGCCCCCCTCCTCTTGGCTTATCATCCACCATGACATGGAATTGAGAACCCAAGATAAGAACTCCAATTCCCGCCAGCATCCCATGAATCACAGCTGGTGACACCGCGCGAAACCACCTCCCCAGTTTCAACCAGCCTGCAAGAAGTTGAAGAAGACCCGCCATCAAAACAACCACACCCAATGCAGGTAGACCATGAGTCTTTACCAGTTCCCACACAATCACAGCCAAGCCAGCCGCAGGACCACTCACTTGAAGAGGTGCTCCTGCCAATGAACCAACCACCAAACCACCCACGATTCCAGAGATCAGCCCCAATGCAGGAGGAACCCCTGAGGCAATCGCGATCCCCATACACAAAGGTAATGCAACTAAAAATACAACCACAGAAGCCATAACCTCACGTGACCAATTCACCTTCGGCTTGCTCCCAAACGAACCCTTACTCTCTACTTGCTTACTCACTCAAAACCTCCACTTTACAGTTAATCAAAACTCCACAGAAACCCAAACATGACGACAAGCACAAAACAGCACAAAACAGTGCAACCTACCAAAAGAAACTTCCATCAAACTTAACAATAAATGTCACTCGACCCTCCGAAAGAAGCAGCAGTCGTCGAAATCTCACTCTTTGAAAACTTTTCATGGCTTAAAAAACGCTTACAACTCGATGGAAGATCAACTACATGCTCTTGTTCTTCCTGGCGTAATATTATCTGGGCCTCTTTCTCTCCACACCGTCCTACCCACCAAGCGAAAAATACGATCAACACAATACATAATGCTGGAAACATGTAGACTACTCTCCCACTAATTCAAGTATTCAAATAAATGAATCTATGCATAGATATACATCCAACACTGTTAAGTCAATGAAAAAATCAAACCATTTGAAGTTTCATCTACCACCTACCCTCCAACAAGAACAAGAAATAAATACTTTATAAACAGCATATTACAACAAAATCCAGACATTCAAATGGAGAATAAAAACAAATGTAAGAATCTAAATATTTGAATATATGAATATATACATGTATACTGCATTTGTTGGTTGGGGTGAGTGTGAAGGTAACAAGAGAGGGAGGAGGACTCGTTTCATAGTTTCATGTAAGATGGGGGGGCTATATAGGATGAAGGGGAGGACTCATTTCATAGTTTCATGTAGGATGATTTTGGTTGTTCATGTTGGCGACTCCAATCACAAGAGGAGTAGAAAAAACGTTTGTTACCCAAAGATAAAAAAGGAATAAATTGATGTCGATCTTACATCCGCATGAGATACCAGAGACAGGCTGGAAAGGATTTAAGCAAAACTGGCGAAATGACATGTTGGCGGGTTTTAGTGTGTCGATGGTAGCCTTACCGTTGTCACTTGGGATTGCGCTGGCATCAGGGGCCCCACCGATGGCGGGCCTGATAAGTGCATTGGTTGCAGGATTTGTCACGACGTTTTTCCGAGGTAGTCATATTGCAGTAAATGGCCCTGGCAATGGGCTGATTGCAGTGATCCTCCTGGCCATGTTCAGCCTAAAAGACGGGTCGGGACAAGTATTCTCCTATGTGCTTGCGGCGATTGTATGTGCAGGAGTGTTGCAAGTAGGAATTGGATTGTTGCGTTTGGGCAAACTCGGCGAGAGCTTTCCTTCCTCTGTAATCCATGGAATCCTTGCAGCGATCGGCTTGATCATTATGGGCAAGCAGATCCATGTCTCTTTGGGGGCAACTTCGGAAGCCAAGACAACCTTGGGTATGTTGCTTGAGGTGCCTCACAGTTTAATGACAGCCAATCCAGCGGTCAGCCTGATTGCCGTCGTGAGTTTGCTGATTCTCATCTTGTATCCAAAGTGGAAGAATAAGCTAATCCACCTCGTGCCTGCTCCCATGTGGGTATTGATTGTATCCATCCCCCTCGCAGCATTCTTTTCTTTAGGCACAACTTATCAATACACATTCATGGGTTCTACGTATGAGCTGGGGCCACAATACTTGGTTCAATTGCAAGGAAGCTTACTGGGTAGCTTTATGCTCCCCAACTTTTCCAAGGTGGGAACTTGGCCATTCTGGAGCGTGGTCATGTCGATCACTCTGATCTCAACCATCGAAACCTTAATCAGCGCCAAAGCCATTGATAAACTAGACCCATACAAACGAACATCCGATCCAAACAAGGAGCTGATCGGTGTCGGTCTCAGCACTGTGCTCACAGGTCTGATTGGTGGTTTACCTGTAGTAACAGTCATTGCTCGCAGCTCTGTCAATGTTCATAATCATGCAAAGACTCGATGGTCGAACTTTTTTCATAGTGCTTTTTTATTACTCTTTGTCGTGTTCTTCACTCCCATTATACTCCGTGTCCCTATGGCCTCTCTCGCAGCAATACTAGTCTATACAGGCTATAAACTAACATCCCCTAAAGTC
>JALTMC010000593.1:7241-13416 GCA_027005175.1 Myxococcales bacterium | reverse complement strand
GGGATCAAGACACTGGTATGGAAAAAGTACAGGGGGCGTTGGAAGATCTTTCGAGAGCAATGGGTTGCTCTCCGGAAGTAACCGAGGGTCTCAGATGCTTGCAGTTACAGGTCTGTTGATTTTATTGAGAAAAACATACGTTTGCCCTGCCTATGACTTTCTTATGCTGTATCAACCACACAGTATTATGTAGGAACACAAACTTGCTCTGCTTTACGCAAGCTCCGATAGAGTCAGCAACTTTCAAAGTTCAACCACTGATGAAGTTAAACATTCGACCGGTTTTTCCGTGATGTCCACGATGGGAGAAGAAACGTTGTGAGGGGTCACAGAGGGTACAATGCCCGGTAATGTGGATATGCTCGGGCAGGACTCCACACGCAACAAGTTGTGTTTGCAGTGCACCGGCCATATCGACCAGAAATTTACCGGGAGCCGAGGGGTCATCATTGTGGTGTTCTGGGAATTCCTCTGCAACTTCAGGCCCCACCTGAAAACAATTGGCACAGATATGTGGGCCGACAGCCACTCTGGGATGTGCGTTGGGAAATCGCTCCAGAAGCATCGATACAGCCTGCTTCGCAATCCCACCAACCACCCCGCGCCAACCTGCATGAACTGCAGCCACAGCCCGAGAGTCTGGGTCTGCGATCAACACAGGCACACAGTCCGCTGTTTTGATGCCCACAACATGACCCGTGGCCCACGAGAGCAGACCATCTGCTTTTTCCGTGGTGACGTGAGCGGTGGTATCTTCAAGCGTGACAATTCGGGCAGAGTGCACTTGATGAACACTGTGGATAGCATCGCGTTCCACTCCCAGATGTGCAGCGAGAATACGAAAGTTTTGTTCGATAATATCGGACGAATCGCCAGTAGAGGGAGAGAAGTTCCAGGTGGCAAAGTCGCCTTCACTC
Source organism: Myxococcales bacterium (assembly GCA_027005175.1). Classification (GTDB taxonomy): domain Bacteria; phylum Myxococcota_C; class UBA6777; order UBA6777; family UBA6777; genus M3003. Next base: position 12,499 of record JALTMC010000593.1, on the reverse strand, counting down.
ACACCCGCCCCATGACGCATCGAAAAACCATGCTTTGGAAAGCCTGCAGTGGTGAGAAGTTCGGAACGAATCCAGGGGAATGTCAAAATCAGAACCTTTCGTGGGAGACTTCACCGTTGTCGAAAGGGCAAGCCTCACAAACCACCTGACGACACATCCAACAGAACCGCCAACACGCTATCATCCGGGGTTTTCGACCTAGAGATACAAACCACCTGACGACACATCCAACAAAACCGCCAACCTTCAACAGACCTCACCGTTGTCGAAAGGGCAAGCCTCACAAACCAAGCTGAGATGTACTCCTTCCCATCGTCAGCAGGCGAGGAAGCATTTACTTCTTCCCATCGTCAGCAGAGCGAGGAAGCATTTACTTCTTCCCATCGTCAGCAGAGCGAGGAAGCATTTACTTCTTCCCATCGTCAGCAGAGCGGGGAAGCATTTACTTCTTCCCATCGTCAGCAGGCGGGGAAGCATTTACTTCTTCACATCATCAGCAGAGCGGGGAAGCAGTTTGTAATTGCCGAAGGAGAAGTAGATCACCCCACGCAAAACAGAGAGGGTATCACCTTTTGCGGGAGTATGCTTGTACAACAGGTCGTCCACAGAGAGAAGACCACCACACACTGTGAACTCGCCGTATTTGTTCGGGACATCATCTACCGTTACATTCTTCAGTTCCACCAGAACACTCTCGTAGGGCTCAGTTTTTGAAGTATCAGGGTTGTTTTTGTCAGCAGGTTTGCTTGGGATATCGGCGGGTGTCACCAGCACAGGCTTGAGTTCTCCTTTTTTGTTGTTGCCGGTCTTTTTGATGGACTCCACTGTTCCCTTAATATCTACCGTGATTTGAGTGCTGTTGTAATACTCAGCAGCCTTACCTTTGATATCAACCTCATCACCGATAGCAACCGTCTCCTTCCAGTCTTTGCTGATAACGACAAGAATACCACCAAACTTGCCTTGATTCTTGGGATCAGTCACGACAAATCCCACCAGATTTTTCGACACTTTAAAGAGCGTTGTTGTGACCAAGACACCTTTGAGTTCGACAGGAGAGCCTGTCTTTATGTAGTTGGGGTCCTTCGGATCTTGAATCTGCTTAATCGTGGTCGTGACTCTGGGTTTATTGCAACGCTTTGTTGCAGTGTCGCACTTCTCACCGGTATTGCAATCCTTATCAGCGGAGCACCTGATCCAATAGCAAGCACCGAGGTCTTTGTCACACCTCTTACCGGCAGAACAAGATTTTGTGGCACTGCACTCGGCCTTTGCGCCTGCCACATCTTTGTAAGAGCGGGGCAGCAAACGATATTGGTCAAAGGAATAATGAAGGACACCACGAACAAAAGCCAGCTTGTCACCCTTCTTGGGACGATACCCTCTCCAGATGGTATCATCCACCAAAACACCACCTTGAAGCTTCCAAGCACCAAAACTCTGTGCACTGGTCCCCTCTTCCACAGTGACATTCTTTACCTCAACCAACATGCCCTCATAAGGTTCCGCTTTGGAAGCATCGGGTTTGTCTTTGGAGGCCGGAGCCGCTGGGATATCTTCTGGTTTCACTTCTGTAGCCTTAATGTCACCGGCTTTGTTCTTGTTTGTTGGAGTAACAAACCCACCTCTAGAAGCTTGTGCATTAATCTGAGTATTTCCAGCCTGGGCACCCGGTGCTCCAAACTCATCTGCAAACCCTTCGATATCGACCTCATCACCTATTTTAAGAGTCTTAAGGTCGGAAATTCCCACCACAACCATCACACCACCATACTTTGCAGGAAACGAAGGATCGGCAACAAAGAAACCTTGAAGCACATCCTTCTTCACTTGAAACATTGGTGAAGTCACAATCACGCCCTTGAGAATCACACCACCACCTTTGCTCACATGGTTCGGTGACTTGGGATCCTGAATGTCTTGTACAGACACTTTCTTCGGTGGCTGCTTGCTGTTGTTGTTACTATTTGTGTTGTTGTTTGTGTTTGTGCTGTTGCCGTTTCCATTGGTACTGTTTGTATTTGTGCTGTTGCCGTTTCCATTGGTACTGTTTGTATTTGTGCTGTTGCCGTTTCCATTGGTACTGTTTGTATTTGTGCTGTTGCCGTTTCCATTAGTACTGTTTGTGTTCTTGTTTGAACCACCATCCACATTACTTTTTTCCTGGGGTTCAAGTCCCCCACGACAACCGATTTGCCCAACCGTCCAGCCAACCAAAGCCACCAACAAAATAAGGGTTTTCCCAAAACGATACAAAAACATACTCACACTCATCCCAAAAACTCCTTGTAATTTGAGCACTTGCTTTCAAAATAAGAAGGGGCATTGTAGAAAGAAACCCCTATTTTGTCAAGCAGCCACGTGCCCAAAGGATCAGCACCCCATACAAGTGGAACGAATACGTTAAGGGAAAACCCAGATATACTCGTAGAGACGCGCTTGAAGATATTCAAGTGATGAGAGCACTGTTCCAAGGGTACGATGATGCTCGCAGACGCGATTGAGAATGTTCAAGTGATGAGAGCACTGGTGTAAGGGCATGATGCCCTTACACCAGAAATTCGAGGAGTCTTCCCACACCGCCTCTTGTCAGCACCTCATTCGGAGAGAGGATAGTGCCTCCAACACAACATATTTTGGTGGCAACAATCATTGTATTGGTGGATGGATTCGTATATATATCAGTTACAAAACCCTGCACTTGGCTCCAAAGTCAAAACGATCAAGGCACAATGAATAAGAACAAACATTTACAGATCCTACGAGAAGTTAGAACCGTTGGCGGACGAAAGTATCACCAGTGTTTTTCGATCGAGGGGTACCGATTGATTGAGCGTGCTTTGGGTAGCCCACATCCATTGCAAGCCGTTGTGGTCGAAGATCGGGTGATACAGGCACCTACACCGCGAGAGCAGCAGATACTTGCACAACTGGAAGAGCAAAATTGCCTTGTCAACACCGCAAGAACAGAAGAGCTTCAGGAATTCACAGAGGGAAGGACCTTTGGTCCGATGATGGGGCTGGTACCGAAACTACCTTCAGCCGACCTATCCTACTGGCTCACGGAGGAATCACTTCCCTGTACGCTGTTGGTACTTGTTGATGTCAAAGATCCTGGGAATCTCGGCGCTCTAATGCGAACAGGGAGAGCATCTGGAGCTGATGCGTTATTGATTGTGGGAGGAACGGACCCATTCCACCCCAAAGCTGCACGTACGTCGATGGGTGCCATCTTCGATATCCCCATCCTCTCTGGACTCAACAGAGAGACACTACAGCAACAGCTTTCATCAGCACAAATCCAAACCATTGGTGCCGTTGTGCTTAATGGTACAGCACCCTATAAACAAAAGCCGACTCACCGATGCGCCCTATTCATGGGGAGCGAAGCTCATGGCCTACCCATGGAAATGCAGTCTCAATTCGATATACGTTGGACCATACCGATGCACGGAGACATTGACTCATACTCTATCAACGCTGCCACCGCCATCCTCTTGTACGAAGTCAATAGGCCCTGATGTGAAGCAAACAATAGGAATCACCTAGTTCATCAACCGTTCTATTGTGAGGGATCTGGGATGAGTGTGATGTTGACACGTTGGTGTTTTTCAGCACGCCAGCGTACAGATTTTGTGAGATAGCCATCTTTCCGAATAATCAAAGTGACCTCTGAGCCAGAAAGAAATTGCAGAGTCGAAGGTGTGGTTGCGATTTTCCCTTGACCCGCCAGAAAAACATCTGCACCTGCCGGAGAACTTTTGAGGTGCAATCGAAACGAGGTTCTTGCTTTGGGTGTAGCCACAGGAAGAGCGTCACGCCGTGGAGGAGGCTTGTATCGGACCACTGGATCATCAGAACCACGAACCGGGGGAGCCAAACGGTGCCTCGTCCCATGACGTCGTTTGTTCGGACGTAGCATCTTCTTAGGAGAGTGCCGTAGACCTTGTGAAGAGCGCGGTAACGGTTGTTGAAGAGAAGGAACAGAGGGAAGTCCTGCATCTGGAATGTTCACAGCATTGTTGTTGACGAGCTTGGGGGAAGGAGCGAGCAATTTGATGGCTCCAAAGACCATGGCAGCAACAGCAGCAAGAAGGAGAATCCATACAAAAGGCCTTTTGCGAGCAGGTGGTTTGACGGAGGAGTCCAACTCCGTTCCTGTTTGCTTTCGGGGGCCGAGCTCCGATTCAACAGCCACAGCACTCTGGGGCAGAGAAGGTTGAATCACTTGGTGAGGGGAAGAAGGAGGATGGCTGCGAGAAGGCGTTAACGAGATCGCTGTTTCTACGGAAGAGAGCTGCGACGCAGCGACCGTATGAGGCTGAGGAGTGGCTTCCATATAAGGAGAGGGCTGTCCTACTCCCATGTAGGGAAAGGGTTGCCCCGCCACAGAAGCTGCCGGGGAGGAGGGCTCGACAGCATACCCTCCTGGAGACTGAATGGCTGCAGGAAGACTGCTCGAACTCTGCGGTCCGGTACTCATCATGTCCTGCTTGTATGACGGTGTTGGAGTCATATTCACCGTTTGGTGCTGCACAGAAACGTTACTCGTTGAAGAGACAGGAGTTGCAGCTTCAGGGGAAGGAGGAACCGGCTGCGCCGCAGGGAAAGACCATGATTGTGAGGGAGGAGGTGGTGGAGGAAAAGACCGACCTGCACCATCCTGCATCGTTGGAGCAGACCAAGACTCTGGCGTCAAGGCAGGAACTTCAAAGTCCGTCAAACTCTCAGAGATGTGAGGAGCCTGTGAAATACCGGCCTGCAAACTGTTCTGGGAAAACCACTCAGGTGCTACTTGAGTCTGCATCTTCCCTGTTTTCTTCTCCATCTCACTAACAGAAAGAGCCACCTTGCGCATATCACGTGTTGCAGTATCGAGGGGTGGAGGTGAAGAAACAGGATTTCGTAGCTCAATCGTGCGTTGGATCGCGGGTTTCAGGGCTTCCCAAAACGCAAGAGCATTCTGGTATCGGTCTTCTGACTCCTTGGCCAAAGACTTGATCACAACATCTTCAAGCTCAGGAGCAAACAACAAATCGGGTTTGAGGTCAGAGAGCCGAGGGGGCAGTGTTGAGATGTGAGAGAGCATCACTTCAGCAGGTGTATTTCCCTGGTAAGGAGGCCGACCTGTCATGGCCTCCACCAAAATAACACCCACAGAATATAGGTCCGACCGGGGATCCACATGAGCGATATCCCCACGTGCCTGCTCCGGAGACATATATGTCGGCGAGCCATAGACCTCGCCATCCATCGTA
>JALTMC010000593.1:0-7231 GCA_027005175.1 Myxococcales bacterium | reverse complement strand
CTCTTCTCTCTTGTCGTTATCATAAAGAATTCGAGCGATACCAAAATCCAGGATTTTAAGTTGCTCTTTGTTCCGACGTTGGACCAGAAATAGATTCTCCGGTTTGAGGTCTCGATGAACCACGCCTTCGTCGTGTGCGACAACAAGAGCATCTAGCATCTGCTCAAAGATGTTCAACACGCGACGGGGTTCCAAAGCCCCCTCGCGTTTGATCACCTCTTTGAGATTTTCTCCCTTGAGGAACTCCATGATCAGATAAAAGCCAACTCCATCCAACCAACCGAAGTCCGTTTCGCGAACAATGCTCTCATGGTCCAGAGACGCGATCACCCTCGCCTCACGGCGAAACCGCTCAACCACTTCCTCGTCGGCAGCAAACTGTGGGTGCAAAAACTTGATCGCATAAACTTTGCCGAGATTGATATGCTCAGCCCGATAGATCACACCCATACCACCCACACCGATCCGCTCAACCAAGCGGTGGTTGCCAATCTGTTGACCCACAAGGGGATCAACCGAACGCTTCATACGCTGCCCACACTCCAGACAGAACTTCGCGTCCTCAGGATTTTCAAATTGACAGTTAGGACAATGGATCATCTGCTTTGTTGCTCACCCAAAACCAAACAACAAGAGAGACTCTTGCAGTCGAATATCAAGGAATAGGGATCTTATCGATGCGTGCCTCCGGTTTGCGACAAGAGAGATTCTTGCAGCTGAATATCAAGGAATAGGGATCTTATCGGTGCGTGTCTCCGATTTGCGACAAGAGAGATTCTTGCAGCTGAATATCAAGGAATAGGGATCTTATCGATGCGTGTCTCCGGTTTGCGACAAGAGAAATTCTTGTGGCTGAGTATCAAGGGATAGGGATCTTATAGGTGCGTGTCTCCGGTTTGCGAATACGGTCTCCAAACTTTGTCTCCACTTCTTTGATCACCTCAAAAATAGAGTCTTCAAAGTTTCTATCATTCCCCGTCAGGCCTCTAACATTCACATAAAACGAACCGTTGAGACAATCACCCTTTTTTACTGTGGTAAATGAGTTGGGTCCCCCCTTTTTACGCGACCACCCTTCACATCTCCCATTAAGAGAAACAAGGATCATCTTTGCAACATAACCCTGTGCCATCTGTGTGGAAACAATCGCCAGTAAGCTCGCCATACCAGGAGCATCCATGCCGTAGCCGTGTCCAAAATATACCACAGGATAGCGCAGCTTTGGATTGGCATAAAAACCTGGAGGCAGTACAACAGAGTATATATTTTTGAAACCCAAGGCTTTGGACTGATAAATATAATGAACCGCTGTCGCCTCTTTCTTTTTAAGATTGACAGTCACGGGCTTTAGATCGGGATCAGGAATACTGTTGGTTACAAAGCTAAAGAAAGCCAGGACTCGATCCAGCGCACGCCCACCGTTGACATGATCTCCGTCTCCTTGTTCGATCTGAGCTGCTGTCGCATTTGGGTCACCATACTGAATAAACATATGCTGCCCTTTGTTGGACCAGTCCACTTCAATAAAGTCAAACTCCTTCGAACCTTTTGGCATCAATGAGATAAAACGATCGTATTTGGGAGCGCGACTGAGTTGTTTGGGGTAATGACCTCGAATCGCCCCCAACAGATGAAGAGCCGAGATATGAAAGTTAAACAAATCCCGAATGCCACCATCGATGTAGATATTGAGCCGATCGATCTCTTCTTTTTTCATCTTGCGAATGAGGGTCCATGGATCGTGAGCCATCAGGCTCAGTAGCCCTGGAGTTCGGGTAAACTTTTTGTCTCCTTCCCCATAATCCTTGGTCCCCGCCACTCCATCAATCCCATCATCCAGGTAAGGCTCACCATCATCATAAACCGTATTGCCTTCTGTTCCACGGGGATTGGTTAAAGGTTCATAGTCATCCCCATTAGGGTCCTTGCCATCCGCACCTTTTTGACCTTTTGGTACACAGCCACCTTTCCCGTCTTCACGTGCATTTGGACACTTGTCTGTTCCAACATCATCAAACCGCTCCCGGCTCATGGAAATAACAGGCTCACCATAATCACGTTTGCCATTTCCATTGAAGTCAACCGCCAACAAAAACTCGACAGGTTGATTGTGATCTTTCGCCTTCTCAGGATAGTAGACACCGCTGCGCTCTCTGCCGTTCCCATCACAGAAGGTGATCAGATCATACTTCCCTTCAGGATTGTACAAATAGTGTTTCACACCTGAGATCTTGATGGGTGTATTGCATCGATTGCCAACAGACCTGCGATTGTTGGGGATCTTCTCGTGTGGCCAATAGTGACTATTCTTATTGTAGTACATAGAGTTACCTATACCTAAAACAAGATCTTGTAACACGCGAACAATACTGGCACGATTCCAATTGCCACCCGCATCATCGTAGTGCCAATTGTTGTAGTGAGATGTAAATTCAAACTTGTACCTTGCGGGAGGAGCTGACTTTGGACAGAAAGCTTCTTTCGTATTAAGCTTACCTTGCTTTGCCATCTCTTCGATCTTCTTGTAATCACAAAATCCACCCAACATCGAACGCCGGATGTAATGAAACAAATACGTCAGATCATTGGGCGCACCCATGGTTCCAATAATGTCAAACTTCTTGTGGTTGCGAAGCCCTATAATAGACGACATCCCACCCCCCATTGAGATCCCAGCGATCATCCGATAGACCCACCTTCTCTCCACTGTTTTACCTGTGGGCTTGGTAGAATCCGCAACCACTGTCGAATCTGAAGTACCACCATCCGCCGAAGTAGAGGCTTCCGAGGAAGGCTCTGAACCTCCCTCCGATGAATTTGTCCCACCATTCGAGCAACCTTGCCCCAAAGACAAGAAAGCCACTGCAATCATCAAACCAACAGAAGCCAGCCACATTTTTTTCTTATACATACAAACATCCTCTTGTATCACTGTGCATCCAGTTCTAGCCCATAATACTACCTGAACCGGATAACGTAAACCACGAAGCTCGTTTTGCCTCCTTTCGTGTACAAGTTTGAGATCACAAATGTGCTAAAAACCTGGTTCGAGCCATGAGTTTACGCAGGTCAAGAGCAGAGTTCCCCCCACCTGAGCATTGCCTGGAATGTGAGATGGAGACTCCAAGGATTGTGCTGGCCGACTCCCGATGCCTAGCTTGTAAAAAAGGGTATCTAACATGTGGGGCCGCTCCTACGAAGCGACGGAAGGACGGAACCCGATGCCTGGCTTGTAAGAAAGGGTATCTGACATGGGTACAGCATCAGGAGAAACGGCATCTCCCCATTCCCCTCAAACCTCCGTAAAATACACTGCTTCGCTCGGTTTGCTCCTTACAGATTGCATCATCACTACCCCAAAGAGACACCAACATGGCGATGATACCCTTGTTTTCTCCAGAAACACTCACAGAGGATGGAATGACTCACAGAGGATGGAATGAGAACGATAGGGCACCACCGTCATCCATGTGGATAACATTGCTTTCTCCGGAAAGACTCACAGAAGATGGAATGAGCGCACCATGACGCAGTTGACTTCCATCTCCACAGCCTCTACAGTTCCCTCCAAGACCTGAACATTCTCGATAAAGCTACATAGGATCGATTGCCCCGACACGATGAGATTGTTCAACAATGGTTTTGCCGCAGCACCGAAGCATCGCGCAGCAAGAACCTTACCCGTTGGCCTCGTTGATATTGACATTCTTCTGAAGAATTTCTATTCTTTCCCTACTTGTTTATTTACTAATTTCTGATGGTGTACCAAATGACCATTCGTAATTTTCAATTCCTGAATTCTAACAACAACTGGAGCCTTAGCGAGGTCTCCTTTGAAAAACTGAATTTGTTAGTAGGTTTGTCTGGTGTAGGCAAGACTCGTATCATTAAAGCACTAAGAGCAACTCGAAAGGCGGCTCTGGATAATGTAGATCGACTTGGTGGTTGTTCCTGGACAATGGAAATTCAAGCGGATAGTGATATTTATATCTGGGATGCTAAGGTTATTCATTCTTTGTCGGATTCTCTTCCTGAAATTACTCTGGATGAGAGTCATGATGAAGCTAATTCAGATGAGCGTACCAAGTCTTCTAAGACAATTATCGAGACTATTACCCGGAGTGATGGAGAGAAGATCATAGAGAGAAGTGAAAGCGAATTCGTTTTTATGGGCGTGAAACTTCCAAAGTTAAAGAATAATGAATCTGGAATCACTTTATTAAGGGCAGAAGATTCTGTTAAACCAGTACACCAAGCATTAAGAAAATTTATTTTCAGTGAAGCAGGCGAGCTTCCTTCTCTCAGATTTATTCCTTTAAATAACGAGTTTTTGTCCACCCTTTGCAAAAAATTTCATACACTTGAATTGCTTCGAAATGCGACTGATATGCCTTTAGTCTTGAAGGCCTATCTTTTGCAGGAACGATTCCCTGATGAATTCAATAAGGTAAAAGAGCTGTACTCTGATATTTTCAGTACTGTAACCGATATCAAAATATCAACTCTTAAGAGGTTTGATGATATTGTGGAGTCAAGCTTTGAGATAATTCCAACAACTGATCTATTATCTATTGCTGTTAAGGAGGATGGTGTCACTGGTTGGATCTCAAGTGACAGACTTTCATCAGGAATGCATCGAACTCTTGTACACTTAATTGAGCTAGTTTTAGCCCCTGAAGGCACAATCATTGTGATTGATGAGTTTGAGAACAGCCTTGGTGTAAACTGCCTTCCTCAAATTGCAGCCTTAATGCTTGAAAGAACTACAGAACTTCAGTTTATATTAACAAGCCATCATCCTTATGTGATCAACAATATTCCTACAGAGCATTGGAAAATTGTGAAGAGGCATGGATCGCAAATTGATGTGTGTAATGCAAATGATATAGAAGCACTAAAAACTAATTCTGCACAAGACAAATTTATTCAGCTTCTTAATTTAGATGAATACCAAGAGGGGGTTCAGTGAACTTTTACTTGGTCCTTGAGGGGTATCAAACAGAGAAACAAGTTTATCGTAGTTGGATGGCTCATTCATTCCCAAATCATAATGAGGTTTTCAGAGTTGAAGGCCTCCAAAATGATAATTTTTTCATCGTTATTGGAAATGGATATCCTTCATACTTGAGGAGAATTGAAGCGGCTATTTCAGATTTGGGTAAACATCCAACAATAGATCATCTTCTCGTCTGTATTGATGCAGAGGAAATGTCATTCTCGCAAAAAGAGAAAGAAATAGAAACGATTATTGGTGAACAATTAGAATCTGATAGGTACTCGGTTATTGTGCATGACTGTTGTATTGAAACTTGGTTTTTGGGGAATACCAAAGTAATGAAAAGAAATCCTACCGACTCCGAGTTGATTGATTTTAAACAATTTTATGATGTTCGAACTCTTGACCCAGAAAAGATACCACCCCATCGTGAATACAATACAAGATCACAACTTCAATATAAATATTTAAAGAGTATGCTTAGGGAAAGAGGCATAAGATATTCAAAAAAACTTCCAGGCACCGTCAAGGATCCCCCCTATTTCGAAGCTCTTATAAATCGAAATCGTTCAACCCAACATCTTTCATCTTTTGGTGATTTTATTCGCAAATTTAGGAATCTTGGAGCTGCTATATAACTCGAGGATCAGGTCACCAGGACGACTGCCCGCTTCAGCACCCACGCCACCGGACATACCGTTCGGTATCCGGCGGTTCATGAAGAACCCTCAAGACGTTTGTGTTCCTTGAGCAGGCTCACAAGACTCCTACGAAGCAGCTCCGACTGAGGTATGAGCAGGGGCGATGGTAATCACAGAATCATTTTCGAGCAGAATCCCAAAACAAAAGCCAACGCAACGAAACCGCACCCTTCGACGCTACGTTTTGTTTACTTTAGGCCACAGATGCGTCTATCATCTTAGGTGCTCGTGACTCACGAGTCAGCTTCGGCTCGGTCTGGTTTTTGAGTCCATCACTCTAACAACAGAGGAACCCTATGGCATCGTTAAAACTGATTTGGGCACGACATGGTGAAGCAGCAGGGCAATCTTCTGGTGGAGACAAGGTACGCCCTCTTACTCGTCATGGTCATGTGCAGGCACAATCTCTTGCAGAACAGCTCCAGAACCTTGGCTGGATACCGCAAACCATCTTTTGCAGTGCTGCACAGCGCACCAAAGAGACCATGGAAACCCTCCGACAAACATGGAAACAAGAGATACCATACTCCCTAGAGGATAGTTTCTACCTGGGAAATCTCTACAATGTTCAACACATTTTTGAACAACATGATCTGTCGGACTTCAACACCATCTTGGTGCTGGGCCACAACCCAGGTTGGTCTACGGCCCCCCAAGAACTCTCAGGAGATCCTGTCAGCCTGAGCACAGCCAACGCAGCCCTCCTCTCCATCCAAGCCGATGACTGGAACACTGCCCTACAAACATCCTTCCACTGGACCTTGGACCATATCATTCGTTGATTATCTACAAAGATAAGACGATTTTTTCCCATACAAGGTAAGGCTGCACCGGGTTCCGTTGGGACAGCTTGGAGCATTCGGTTGACACTGCTGTAAGCAAACCGCATAAGGGCCTGTGTGTACACACACAGAACCCGAGCTACAACCACCTTTGCAAGAAGGAAAACAGCGAGGTTTGGGAGAATTTTTGGCAGAGATACATTCCAACCCATACCGACACTTTCGACGGGGGCTACAGTATTCATAAGACCCCACAGTCTTGTAAGGCATCTTGTAGCAGACGCTCACTGATTTCCCTGGCAACCGCTCACACGTCTTAGGCGACATACACTGTCTATTGGACGAGCAAACACGGTAGCAAATACCATGTTTGTTGCCCTCTTTGATCAGACAAACCGCACCTTTCACACACTCTTTGTATGTACATTGCTCCCCCACTTTTTTCCGTTTCAACTTTCGCAACGGTGCACAAACTCGACTCTTTCGGTGGGGCACTTTGGAGCACCTGTGATTTTTGGGACACGCAGGGAAGTTCCCTCCACAAAGAGCCAAACAGCGAGAGCGAGAACCATCCAGAGTCACACACATCAGACCTTTACGGCACAAGACAACGGTGCTACAAGTCTGCATCAAGCCAACACGGGTGCCGGGACGTGCTCGTCTTTTTTTGCGTTTTCGACGATCTGGCAAACAGACCTTAATCTTTCTGGCCAAACGACAGATCTGATTTTGAGGACAATCTTGATTGTAGC
>JALTMC010000592.1:12612-13478 GCA_027005175.1 Myxococcales bacterium | reverse complement strand
TCCGCTGCGACAAGGGTCTCTGTGGGAGGAACTGCAGGAAGGTCTTTGGATGAGCCGCGACCACGTACCACTTTGATGTGGTTGTCATAAGAGTCATGTTCATCCGATACAGCCGAGAGTTCCATGGAGGAGCCTCGACCTCTCACCACCACGATAGGTTCTTGAGAGCTGTTGACTTCTTCTTTGGGCAGCACAAGAGAAGGGTGGGAGGTCTGGATCGTGTCCATCAGTGACAACTTGATCTGTGGAGGGACAGGTACCTCTTCTTCTGACTCTTGTGACAAGATGTCTTCGGGTCCCAAATTGAGGGTTGTCATCAGCGAACTCGGTGACTTCGGCTCAACGGACTCTGGAATGGATTGTTTCTCCAACTCCAACGTTGAAGCCGCTGTTGCGAGTATATCCTCTGTCATTAACTCTAGCGTTAATGCGGCTGCCTCCTTCCCTGTATCGTGAGGTGCTCGCTCCTCAGCAGTGTCCTTGTTGGCGGACGGTTCTATCGTTACCTCTTCCCCTGTACTCTGAGAGACTTGCTCCGCTCTAGGAGCTTCCTTCGGGGATACTGTTGTTGTATCTTTCTCCGTTTCCCGGTGTGCTGGTTCAAGCTTTGGGTCTGACTCTGGCAAAGGAGCCTTTGAGCCTGGCTGTGCAGGTAGAGAAGGAGGAGGAGGCGTTTCAAAGAAATGCTGATCCTGGGATAAGGGCTCCGTGATAGGGTCCAGAGAGTCAAATCCCTGGTCCAAAAGCGCGTCAAGAGAAAAGTCAAAACTCGCGAGTAGTTCGCTGCTCTTGCTTGTGTTGTGTCCCTCTTTTGAGGGCTCCGAGCCGTTTGTGTCTGGCGAGGGTTTTGAACGGGTCGTATCAGG
>JALTMC010000592.1:0-12602 GCA_027005175.1 Myxococcales bacterium | reverse complement strand
GGACAAAACCGTGGAAAAACGGGATATCGAATGATTCTTTGGCCTCTAGGCCAAAAGCGCGGAAGAATGGATACATGACGATCTCCACACCGCGATGATCTTTGCACCTTCTTCCATGTTGAGGATTCCTGGCGAGATGTCAAATGCCGGTGGCTTACTGGCAGACTTGTTTGTCCACATTGGGACGGCAGATCTTGCCTGTGAGAAGGAAGGTCGCCATCTGTTTTTGTGCTGTGATGGTGACCGCGATACTCCCCGAAGGATCGGGTGCCAAGAGATAGGAGTGACCCTGGGTTGTATATGTTGTTTGTCGCAAAGATCTCTCGGTGACTCCTAGAATCCGTGCGAGGTAGCGGCCCAGGTTAACGGGGATCGTTTTGTCTTGTCCAGCCAACATGAGCATGATCTTTTTTTGCGGTAGGAGCTTGTTGTTGTTTACAGCATCAGGGAGTCCTCCCCTTGCGGCAAAGGAGCCAAAGTTTGCTGGATCGGCTGGGTCAAGGATCCACTTAAATGTTGTGACCATACGCAGGTAATTCAATGTACCTTCTTTGACTCCTTGTGATTGGAGTAGCTTTGCACGGATAGAGCGAAAGTTTGGTGCTGTTAGGATGATGTCCACAAGTGGTGCACCGGGAACATTGAGAACGCCACGTCGGGGTAGTGGATCGGTGGCCAGCACCAGTGTTCCAAGAATAGCTCCCAACGAGTGACCTACAAGGTATACTTTGGTTGGATCGAGCTTCACGATATTGCTGGAGCCTTTTGGGTCTTTCAGTCCCAAAGAGGCTTGCAATGCAATTCCACGCAGTAGTGCTGCTGCATCTATGACGTGTTGTCGCATATTATCTCGTACAGCAAAGGGATTGTTGGTGTTGAGAAAGTAAACGCCAGAGGCATCAGGAATGTTGTTCTTATCGAGATCAGCCAGGATTCCTTTCACACACTTTCCTGTTTTGGGGTTGCAAGATCCTGTTTTCCCTTTTTCATCACAGTGTTTGTCTTCGACACAGCGAGACCGAGCGCCATGGTAGATGGTGTCAAAAGCGATCGTAGCGATCCCAACTCGCCCGAGGGTGTTGGCGATCGCCAGAACGTCTGATTGGGAGCGTGTTAATCCATGTTGGTACAGCACGACTGGCCAGCCTTTGTCGGGGGATTTTGTTTTTGGAACAGTCATCATGAATGAGACAGAGATTCTTTTTCCTTTGGTGGGATCGGTGAGGAATGTTCCTTGTCCTTCTTCATCCAACGCCAACCAAGTTTCAAACGATCCTTGTGGGACCCAACCACCCAGACCCTCTTTGGGGACGCCGGTCGGAAATCTCGTGAGTGTCGGATCAAAGACTCCCTTCCAGCGTGGCTTGTTTTGATCTTGTGCTCCCAACATCTTCCAGGGAAGGGCTCGCAATTGAACCAGTGGAGTCGTGATCGATTGGGTCGTGAATGTCCAGGCCGCAACCACATCCAGTCGGTTGATCTTCATCCCATCAATGGCCAAAAACAATGCCTCATGAGCCAGGCGAGCAGCTTCACTCTTTTGCGCTGTCTCATGATCCACGGAGCTGATCAGGCTTGTCTTTCCACGGATCAGCTTGTTTTTGCTACGCAACAAGGCCATGAAAGGTGCGGCTGTGACACGCCGTCCTTGGGTGTCTTTCAGGCCACCCTGGGATTGGATGCTTCCCTTCTTGTATTTGGAAACCAAGAGTATGGCATAGGTTGTTTTCTCTTTGAGGGGCTGGGTCGGGGTTGCTACAATGGCTGGCGCAGTGTCTACCACTTCGACTTTCCATTGGGTCTCCGCTCTTCCTGTGTTGAGATTGAGAATCCATACAGACTCTCCTAGCTTGACAGATGCCTTGTCCAGACTCCCTTGGTAAGAGGCATAATAAGAACCTTGTGTGGTAAAGCCATCCAGGGTGTTCAGACCTTTACGCAATGCCTTCTGGGTCGCTGTCTCTCCTTGGGTTGCCGGGATTTGCACTTTTTTTGTTTTGCTGTCCAATAAGAGGTTGTTGGGGTAGGGGATGACTCCCATCGAAGGATCGAAAGAGATCTCTGTCATCCCTGTGATGCTAAAGTGCCACGTCATGACCACGCTGCTGCGGGAAAAATCGCCAAAGGTGGATGCTCCTAAAAGTTTGTTGTACCCCTGTCGCAGCTTTTCCAACGTACTACCGAGCTGTCGCATCTTGCGGGCTTCCTCTTTCTCCAGAGTGCCTGCTTTGGGTCTGACCCCACCGATGTCTGCGAGAACTTGGCGTTTTGCCAGATTTTGCAAACTCGCTGACACAGTGCGAGTGCAACAACCGGATGGCTCCGTTCCCGGTTGGGGCTTGCTACATTCACCCCGGTCTGCATTGTACTGGAGCGTCGCATCCCAGGCGCACAATGGCTCTGTCGAAGCTGTCAGGGCAAAAGAATCGGAGCGTTGTAGGGGCTTTCCTTGTGAGTCTATGATCCCTGCAGCACCTCCCAACAGGTAGACCGCGTATGTATGCCCTCGAACCCAGGGAGTCGTCGGGTGTATCTTCAAAAGACTGATAGCTCGGCCACTCTGCTGAATCTTCGTTACCTCGAACTTCAACCCTTTGACTTTCTTGACACCTCCGTCTGTCAGGTCAAGCACACGAACAGAGTTCTCAGTGACACTCTTGGCATCGATTACGCCTGTAAATCGGACTTCTGGGACGACACTGGTGGGGTAACCGTTGAGTGTATTGAGGTAGGCATTAAAGTCCTTTTGTGCGGCTGAAGCTCTGGTATTCTCAGGGACTTGCAGCAAGCCTGTGTTGCGATTGCGAATGAGATCGGTAGGGAGCGGAAGATTAGGAGGACTGCCGAAAGGGTCAAATTGTGCTTGTGTTCCCCCTCGCGCCGGTGGCAACTTCGGCTGGCTACAACCCAGAAAGGTGACACAACAAAACACCCAAAGAAAGACTGCAAACCAACGGTACATCGCTCCATCCATTTAACTCAAAAAAAGTCAGGGCCTTTCGTGAGAGTAACTGACAAGCACCTCTCTGACAAGAGAGGATAGACGCTTGTTGTCTTGTCGGGTCGAACAGACGGCTTGTTGAGAGTGGTGTTGTGGGGTTTCACTTGGATAGGGTAGGCAGCTTGTTTGGAGTGATGTTGTGGGGTTTTACTTGGGTAGGGGAGGCGGCTTGTTGAGAGTGGTGTTGTGGGGTTTCACTTGGGAGAGGTTGGGCGTTTGATGGGGGCAGAGGAGTCAACTGATTTCTTGATAAACTTATGATAGGAGAGGGCACTACCCACCAACGCTGTAAGGGCAAGGAGAGAGAGGAGAAAGAAAGATAACCATTTCCAGTTGGTGCCTTCTTCCCTTGTTGACTCTGTTTTTATCGGTTCATGCGGGTGGGAGGGCATGTCATCGGTTGACGCGACAACGGGAGCGATTTTGTACGAAGCAGAACCCATGGATGGGATGCTCTTGTGAGAAACTGCGCTGATGTTTCGATACGAAACACCTGGCAGGCTGTTATGCGAGAGCGATGTTAGATGGGTGTGGGAGGGCGTATTTATCTCTCTCGAAGGCATACTCATCTTGGGTTGCGACGGTGCAAACATCTCGTACGAGGAGAAGGTTCGCAGGTCATGAGAGGAGTCTCTCGGTTCGTTGGAGGCAGATAACAATTCATCGGCTGATGTCCATTTATCTGGTGCCTTCGCTAGAGCCTCACTGCTCGCTGATGCCAGCAAGGCATCGCGACTGATCACACTCTTACGCAACTTATGACCTCGATGGGCCGAAAGCTCATGCACACTTTGGTAGGATGGACTTGATGGGCCGACAGGGTAGACTCGCGGTGACGCCACTGGGATCTGGTCCAGCGAGAGCCTACTTCGACTTTGTGAGATATCATGGAGTGAGCTATTGCTTCGAACTCGTGGAAGTGCAGAAAGAGAGCTATGACTCTTGGCTTGTGGAAGTGCAGAAAGAGAGCTATGACTCTTGGCTTGTGGAAGCGCAGAGAGTGAGCCGTTGCTGACAGCCGAAAGCGAGCTATAACTGCGGCTTTGCGAAGTGTTATGAGAGGAACGATTGCTTTTGACCTGCGGAAGCGCAGAGAGCGAGCCGTTGCTGACAGCCGAAAGCGAGCTATGACTGCGGCTTTGTTGAGGGGGAGCAGGAAGTGAGCCGTTGCTGACAGCCGAAAGCGAACTGTGACTGCGGCTTTGTTGAGGAGGAGCAGGAAGTGAACCGTTGCTGATAGCCGACAATGAGCTGTGACTGGGAGCTGACAATGAGCTGTGACTTTGCGAAACACCCGGTAGGGAGCCCTGGCTCTGGTAGCCATGATTGGGCTCTTTGGGACCGTGGTCCGGCATGGCAGGCAAAGCTTCCAAAGAATCCTGGCTACCGTTGATTCGGTAGGGGATGAATTGGTCTCTTGGTTCTGGTTCTGGCGGGGCTGGTAGTGCGAGATGAGAAGCTTGCGATGGTGTCCCTATCGATCTGGGAACTCCCGGAGTATACGGATCATCGAGATCATAAAGTCCACTGGGTGAAGGTGGAGCGATGTTCATCTCATGGTAAGATACGGATGAATCCATCGCATAATCACTGGCGAGTAACTTCTCAGAGGATGCATGAACCTCTTCTAGAAAATCAGCGATATCATCGATGACTTCTTCTGCATCATCACCTGGCACCTCTATTCCTACAACACTCACATAGCCTTCCTGGTCTTCCGCACTATTCTCTTTTTGGTTCTCTGTCAAAAAATGAGGAATGTGGGGATCGCACAGGGTTTGGAAGGCATCGGCATAGCGAAGCAGTTCATCGTCCAGAGGATATTCGCTCGTTTCAAGCTTGGTTTGTTTCCAGCTTTCTTGGCATACTGTTGTCGATAGCTTGCTTTTTGTCGAAAAGCCTAATGTTGTGGAACTTTGAACGGACCGACCATACTCTTGTGTCGCTCTACCTTGGGGAGATGAACTCTCTTGGGAGGGGGAAAGATTTAAATCATAATGGCTTTGTTTGGCTCGTACATCCGATCTTGGCGAGGATAGAGAGGAGCTATGTTGGGAGGAGCTATAGTATACAGGGGAGCTGGAAGATGCTTGTGGCAACGATGATAGTTCGGGTGCCTCCAAGGCGGCAGTCGGAACCAACTCGTTACTATCTTGCCCTGTCTCCTGTTGCTTAGAGAACTCCAAGAATTTCTGCAGCAAGGAAGGGATCTGGTTTTCCGCCGAAGAAATATAGCCAATGCGCTTGCCCACTGGGTTGTTCTGAGAGAGCTCTTCTATGAACTGTGTTTGCTCCCGTTGATGCATCAGCATATCGAGCAAGATGTCGAGAAGTTCTCCTCCTTGTTGGGCCTGCTGTTTTGAAGCCTGTTCTAGAAGATC
The DNA here is from genome assembly GCA_027005175.1 of Myxococcales bacterium. Taxonomy (GTDB): domain Bacteria; phylum Myxococcota_C; class UBA6777; order UBA6777; family UBA6777; genus M3003. The sequence continues at coordinate 7,220 of JALTMC010000592.1, read as the reverse complement.
CTCTTCAATATACCCGTTGGTGACCAAATATTTAATGAACATATCCCGAGGGCTCATATTCACAGATCCTTGTTGCTATTGGTTGCTCTCTGCTTTGTCTCTTGATGCCGTCCTAGAGCACTGACCGGCCCGAGGAACCGAGGGACCGCAAACCTGTCAGTGTTCTAGCTTTGCTGTAAAGCAATCCTGGTTTTTCCAATTCACCCTTGTGTGACGGAAATTTTATGTATGGAATTATCCTCCACATTTTCAGATACGGTTCCCTTTTCGAGTTCCTTTAACAGATCGCCTGCAAAAAAACGGAGAAGGTGCAATATCTTCGCTGTCAACGTCTTTTACGTTGTGGAGTGGCGAGACCTTTGGCTTGCTTGCTCAAAAAAAGCTTGACCCTGTAGTATACTAAAGGTTTTATGTTTCGTCGTAACGTGGAGGGAGGGGAATGAAGGTTCTTCGCATTGGAGAGTTGTCAAAACGTACAGGGCTTGGGATTGAGACGATCCGTTTTTACGAGCGTGAGGGACTCTTGGAGGAGCCGGCGCGACTTCCTTCCGGCCAGCGTCAGTATCCCCTTGATGCGATCCGTCATCTTCGATTTGTTCGTCGAGCCAAGAAGCTTGGATTTACCTTGCGAGAGATTCGTGAGTTGCTTTCTTTCAAGGTGGTAGAAGGCGATGTGTGTGCAGACGTTAAAAGTCGAGCGACTGTTAAGATTAAAGACATCGAAGACCGAATTGAAGCGTTGGAGGAGATGAAGGCAGCACTTGTGGAACTAACAACGGCGTGTGCTGGAAAAGGTTCCGCAAAACAGTGTTTGATTCTCGGTGCATTGGATAGAGAAGACGAAGATGAAAAGCAAGGTGAGTGAAGGATGATGCGTCACCTCTTCCTCTATACATTCCTGACGATGCTTGTGTGGCAAAGCACCACTCTTTCCTGTGGCTCCTCTTGCTGCCTTTCCCATGGCTCAACGTCGCACCTTCACACCGTTTCGTCCAGCAGCCATGCTCCCTCTTTGCCTTATTCTTCCGATACAGACGACTGTCTTTGTGGCGCATGTGGGTATGCGCTGCTTGGCTCTTTGGTGAAAGTTCCTCTTTCGGATGAACTTTCTATGACTCCTCTTTTCTCTCCACAAAGATATTATTATCTCCCATCTTCTGAACTCTTTCGCCCCCCTCAAACAGTCTCTTTTTCTTTCTCCTAATATCGTACGTTTTGTACGGGGTATTGTGGTGGACAGGTATCTCTAGCTCCTTTCCTTATTGGGAGGATGCCTTGAGGTGTCATGGCACTGTTATGAGTTTGCGAATCCATTGGGATATCCGTAAGCAGGATAGTTTCCGGTAGGTTGTCATGTATTAACTAACTCGAATGATTCATGAACATTCTTCTGTTTTGGCTTGGCTCGCTCTCGCGACGATGGTTTTGAATGATTCGGATTAAGGGTAAGAAAATGAGTAGGAAAATGAAATATACTATCGAGAGTAAAGGGTTTTGGAACTTTTCAAAACAAACAACGAGAATCGGATTTTTCAGTCTTCTCGCGGCATCTTTTATGGTGTTTGCAGGCTGTACCAAAGAAAAGAGAGCATCATCACCAGGGAGCACTCAAGCGCAAAGTAAGGACTGGTGTGCGGAGCACAAAGTGCCGGAGTCGAAATGCACGATCTGTCATCCTGAGTTGATCGCGAAGTTTCGTCAATCAGGAGATTGGTGTGCAGCGCATGGCTTGCCAGAGTCGGTTTGTCCCAAGTGCAATCATGGGCGCAGTCCGGAGCCAAGAGCTTCCGCTTCACATGGCAAAGGGGTAGACTGGTGTGCGGCGCATGGTCTTCCTGAGTCGAAATGTACAAAGTGCAACCCGGGCTTGATTAAGAAGTATCGCAAATCGGGAGATTGGTGTAAGACACATGGTTTTCCGGAGTCGGTGTGTCCATCTTGTCATCCCGCTCCTCTGCCTCCTGGTCAGAAAAGACCTCCCAAATCTGCTGCCAATACGATCATTCGCTTTCGTTCAAAGGGAGTTGAGCTTGCTGCGGGGATTCGGGTTGTGCCTGCGGCAAAGATCAAATTGGGCAAGTCGATTACCTGTACCGCTACGATCGACTTTGACCGCAACCGTTTTGCGGAAGTCCGCTCACCTGTCCCTGCTTTGCTTCATCGATTGTTGGTCAACACCGGACAAATGGTCAAAAGGGGGAGGTCGTTGTTTATTCTCTCCAGTGCTCAGATGAGTGCCTTGAAGGCTCAAAGACGTGCAGCAAAAGAAGCTCTTAGCATTGCAAAGACTGCATTGGCTCGCCAACTTCGACTGCGAAAGATACGGATCGCGACAGCGCGTAGGGTTGAACTCGCTCGGCTCAGAGTCGCTCAAGCTCGATCAAAGCTTATATCGATACGTCAATCGTTGCGTATCGGTGGGATTCGTATGCTGCGATCGGCAGGTTATTTTAGTCTACTCTCCCCGATATCAGGCATGGTGGTGACACGTTCTGCCGTGATTGGCTCTCAAGCAGGTCCAGGTGTGTTGCTGGCAACTCTCGCCGATACACGAAAAATGTGGGCCATTCTCAATTTAAGTGAGTGGAAAGCTCCTTTTGTACGTGTTGGGCAGAAGGTGACTGTGCGTGTCAATGGCATTGCCTCTCGGGTCTTTGTGGGAAAGATTATCTGGTTATCGTCTCAGGTTGATCCTCGAACGCGGATCGTTCAAGCGCGTGTCGAGCTTAAAAGTCATGGACTACTTCGAGCCAATCAATTTGGCCGCGCTACCATTGCGATCGAGCGCGAGGTTGATGGTGTCTCTGTACCACTGAAGGCTGTCCAACAGACCCCTTCAGGGTCGGTGATCTTTGTGCGAACAAAGGCAGGTTCGTATGAGACGCGCAAGGTCTCTTTGGGCCGCTCTGACGGGCGTCGTGTGCAACTCAAGGGACGAGTTAAGGTTGGAGAGTCTGTGGTAACGACGGGTGCCTTTCTTTTGCGTACAGAGCTGAGTAAAGACAGCATCGGCGCAGGGTGCTGCGATGTTAAGAAGCCTGGAGAAAAGTAAGCATGCTTAACCGGCTGATTAAATTATCGATTCGTTTTCGTATGATCGTGGTCTTGGTAGCAGTCTTGATGATCGTGATTGGGATTGCTTCTTTTCGCCAACTTCCTTTTGATGCTTATCCTGATACAACACCCGTTCAAGTGACAGTCAATGCTGTGGCCCCGACATTGTCGGCGATTGAGGTTGAGCGACAGCTTACATTTCCTCTGGAGCAAGCTATTTCTGGAATGCCGGGCTTGGTCCAGGTACGCTCCGTCTCCAAGTTTGGTTTCTCGCAGATCACGGCTATTTTTAAAGATGGGACAGATGTTTACCTTGCGCGACAGCTTGTAAGTGAGCGTCTTTTAACCGTAAAACTCGCGAGCAATGTGGGGAGGCCCTCTTTGGGTCCCACATCAACAGGGCTTGGTGAGATCTTTCAGTATCTGGTCATGAGCAAAACGCTTTCGGCCCGTGAACTTCGTACATTGCATCACTGGGTTATCCGCCCTCAAATGCTGCAAGTCTCTGGCATTGCCGAGATCAATACATGGGGTGGATTTGAAAAACAGTACCATGTCATCTTTGATCCAGAGTTACTTTTAAAATACAAGTTAACGTTGGATGATGTGTGGCGAGCCCTTCAAAAGAATAATGCGAACGTCGGAGGAGGAATCCTCAGCCGTGGTGGTTCTATGATGGCCGTACAAGGCGTCGGTCTTGTGACCTCGATGGAGGACATCAAGAAGATCACGATTGCAGCGATCAATGGTGTCGCTGTACGAGTAAGGGATGTCGCTCAGGTTGAAAAACATCATCAGATCCGAAGAGGTGCAGTCACAGGGCAGGGTCGTGGAGAGGTTGTTCTTGGGTTGGGTCTTATGTTGATGGGAGAAAACAGTCGTGCTGTGACTCGGCGTCTCCATCAACGGCTGAAAGAGGTCCAGGCAGGTCTCTCCAAGAATGTCCGTCTCATTCCTGTATACAGTCGAGCAACGCTTGTGGATCAGGTCCTAAAAACAGTGCGTAACAGCCTTCTTGAGGGTGCGCTCTTAGTGATCGCGATCTTGCTTCTTTTTCTCGGCAGCATTCGTGCTGGGATTATTGTCATGCTCGTTATCCCGCTCTCGATGCTCTTTGCGTTTAATGGGATGTTAGTTTTTGGCATTGCTGGAAGCTTAATGAGCCTTGGTGCCATCGATTTTGGCTTGGTTGTCGATAGCTCCGTCATTATGATCGAAAACTCCATGCGCCGTATCGATGAGGCTGGGCCTGAATGTGATGTTGCTCAAGTCGTGGAAGAGGCAGCCATTGAGGTTCGAAAACCAACTCTTTTTGGTGAGCTGATTATCGCGATTGTATACCTGCCCATCCTTGCTTTGGAAGGTATCGAGGGCAAGCTCTTTCAACCGATGGCTTTGACTGTGCTGTTTGCTCTTTTTGGTTCGATGGTTTTATCCCTAACCTTGATCCCTGCGCTTGCAAGTTTAATGTTGAAAAAACAAGCAACGCCTCACAAAAACCATCTCGTTGAATGGCTCAAAAAGATATATCGGTACGGTTTGGATTTGGCTTTCTCTTATCGCTGGCTGACACTTGGTATTGCTTTGCTGTTGACCGCAAACTCTGTCTTTCTCGGCAGTCGTCTAGGTTCCGAGTTTATTCCTCGACTGAATGAACAAGCGATTGTGATCAACACGGTACGCTTGGCTAGCGTTGGTTTGTCGGAGTCTGTGCGTTATGGCACAAAAATCGAACAGCTATTGATGAAGAAATACCCTGATGAAATAAAGTATGTTTGGTCGCGAACAGGCTCGGCTGAAGTGACAACGGATCCCATGGGGATGGAGGTCTCCGACGTTTTTATTACTCTGACACCACGAAAGAAGTGGAAGCGCGGAAAAACCCAAGCCGAGCTTGTTCGCAAGATGAGCAAGACGCTGGAAGAGATGCCCGGTATGCGTGCCAGTTTTACACAGCCGATTGAGATGCGTATGAATGAGATGATCTCAGGGATTCGGTCTGAGTTGGGGATTAAACTCTTTGGTAATAACTTTGATGTTCTGAAGGCAAAGGCGAATGAGATCCGTGCTGTGATCCGGAAAATCCCTGGAGCCGCTGACGTGACAGTCGAACAGATCACAGGGTTGCCCATTCTTCGCGTTAAGGTCAATCGGGATGCTATCTCAAGGTATGGCGTACCTGCCCAAAAGCTCCTCAAGATGATCGCTTCCCTCGGCACACCACGTGTTGGAGAGGTGATGAAGGGCCAACAACGGTTCGATCTGATCCTTCGTCTTGATGATCGTTATCGCAAAGATATCAAGAAGTTTAAAAACCTATTGATTCGAGCTGCCAATGGACAACTTGTGCGTTTGGGCGAGCTTGTGGCAATCAAAACAATCATCAGCCCCTCCACGATCAATCGTGAGTGGGCGCGACGGCGCATTGTGATTCAAGTGAATGTTCGCAAACGTGATATCGGATCCTTTGTGAAAGAGGTTCAGCGGAAACTTAAACAAAAGGTTCGTCTTGCACAAGGATATTATCTCCAATACAGTGGACAGTTCGAACATCTGGAGCGGGCACGTCATCGACTTATGATTGTTGTACCTCTGGCGCTGTTGCTTATCTTTACATTGCTCTTCATCTCATTTGGTCGTTTTCGTGAGGTTCTTCTCGTATTTACAGGGGTTCCTTTCTCGGCAGTTGGTGGCATTATTGCCCTTTGGTTGCGAGATATGCCGTTTTCGATCTCAGCGGGTGTTGGATTTGTCGCTGTCTCAGGTGTTGCAGTTCTCGGTCAATTGGTCCTTGTTTCTGCCATACGCGAGCGACTGGAGAGTGGAGTGGAGTTTCTACAAGCGGTTCGTGATATGGCAGTCTCGCGTATGCGCCCTGTACTGATGACAGGACTTGTGGCTTCTCTTGGATTTATCCCCATGGCCTTAAATACTGGCATCGGTGCTGAGGTACAACGCCCACTGGCAACGGTTGTTATTGGTGGTGTGGTGACATCCATGCTTGCGACCCTTTTTATCTTACCCATTGTTTATGTTCTCATCGGACCCGGTCCATCCGAAACATCCACACCAACACCCATGCAAGAAACTGCTCTTGTTGATCTGACTCCCTCAGAGGACGAGCTTCTTGATACTCCCCAGGAGGAACTGTGAAACGTGCGATTGTTGGGGCTATTGTTCTTGTTTGTCTCCAACTTGCATTGGTCCTCCTATGGTCCAAGGTAGAGAAGAGCCGAGAACAAGAAAAAAAAACAGAACCCATAAAGAAAGTAAGCACAAAAACAGTTGTGATGAATCAGAAGGCTCCCGATTTTCGATACCAGTTGTCTGATGGCTCTTTTCGGGACTTTGCACGATGGAAAGGGAAGCCCGTCATCGTTCACTTTTGGGCGACGTGGTGTCCCCCTTGTCGAAGGGAACTCCCTTCTTTGCTCGCGTTTGCTCGAAAGTACAAGGTTCCTCTTCTCGCTGTGAGCTTCGATACCAGCTGGAAGAAGATTCGGCGTGCTTGGGGGAAAACAACAACAGAGCCGATCGTTCTTGTACAAGCTCCCCAAACCATCACCAAGAGTTATGCTGTCAAGATCTTTCCTGTCACCTATATTGTGAACAGAAAAGGTTATTTCACATTGCGCTTTGACGGAGCCCGTGACTGGAATGCAAAACCCTTTCTCAACACTGTCCTGGCCGCAATGAAGTAGACTCTCCTCGCAATGAAGTAGACTCTCCTCGCAATGAAGTAGACTCTCCTCGCAATGAAGTAGACTCTCCTTGCAATGAAGTAGACTCTCCTCTCCTTGCAATGAATTGACATCCTCTCCTTCCCTCTTCTCTCCAACCCATCCTATACCTGTCGATTCTGACTGCGTTACACAACCTGAAGTGCGGGCACCGGCCAAGCTTACCACGCAACATCCTACACCTGTCGATTCTGACCGCTTTACGCAACTTTGGGTGAAAATTGACAGACTTGATTTGTGTTTACTATTGAGATGAGCCTGAGCCTCAACATCCAACAGCAATGACTCCTTTCTTTTGGACTGTCGTAAATTCGCAATGACCTCACGGGAACCTCATGACCCATTGATGGACTCTTGATGTCAGTTGGGCCACTCATGGGAGCAGAACCGCGAATGGACGCACAGGAACGCAAATCGTTGTTGTCT
>JALTMC010000591.1:12843-13484 GCA_027005175.1 Myxococcales bacterium | reverse complement strand
GATTCGGCTTGCTGGGGGTTCCACTTTTGCATCCAAGATTCTCCAATCGTAAGCAGAGATCGAGTCCATTAGGCCAGGGCTTCTCGACGCCCAAAGATCCGGACACGTCGCAGCAAGACATCCATCAAAAAGAGACCTAACACCAACAGCACAAGGTAAGGCCACAAGGGTCGATAAGCCAGCAGACGCTCTTTCTTTGTTCGGTGCCAGATCTGCTCCGGCCTGGGGTCTAAAGAGCCTCCCCCCGTTTGTGCCATCATCTTGAGATGAGGGATATTCGGTTTGGCACTCAGCCACTCTGCGGGATAGGCATACGAGGCGGAAGCTTGCCCCATGCCAACAAAGTGCTTTTTACGAAAGAATCGGGCTTTGATAAGATAAGCCCCAAATCGGTTGGCATGAAATTGGCCTTCGTAATAGCCGGGACCTGTCTGTCGTAATGGGACAGTGAGTTTCTTAAGTCTGGGATCAAGAATCAATACTTTGGCATCCAAGTTGTTGAGAAACTGCCCTTGTGAACCAATGGCATCAACACGAATCGTGCCTCGCCCCTCTGCAATCGATGCGGTCACTCGAAACTCCTGGCTTGGACCTTGTCGCATGGTTGTACGAATCACCTGAGACCAGAATTTGCCATACCC
>JALTMC010000591.1:10642-12833 GCA_027005175.1 Myxococcales bacterium | reverse complement strand
TTCTTAACATCGGAGGTGTAGGCCATCACCTTTCCCAAACCATACCGCCAAGAGACCAGCAGAGGCTCACCTAACTCTGTACCCAAGATCACCTGACTGCGGGCTTTTGCTTTGGTCGAAACATAGCCCAAGAGATAAGGCGAGGAAGAGAAGTTCATCCCCTTGATCGCTTGACTATAACGCAGCACTCTCGGTCGAAAGGGTTCTTCCACAAAGGAAGAGCGACTCACTTTGGATGTCTCTTTCGTAAAGATCTTAGGGACATTGTACGGATCTTCCGTGTAGTACGAGCGACCACCCCCACTGTCCGCAATCGATTGTAGCAAGGAGCGGTCACTTCCACGCCCCAAAGCGATGGAGGAGACAGTGATACGATCGGCGTGCATACTCTGAACGATTTCAAAGATACCTCGCTTCGAGTCTCGCCCATCACTAAGTAAGATCACATGTTTGACTTTGGCACGAGCAGCACTTAAAACACGATAGGCCATCTCCAAAGCAGGGGCGATTCGAGTGCCCCCTGAGGCTCGAATCCTCGAGATATCATAAAGAATCCGGTTCTTGTTGTTGGCAGACTGTAGCGAGACAATCTCCTGTGGCCTGTAATCAAAACCAATCACGCCCACTTGGTCATTTTGACCCAACATCTGGACTGTCATTTTGGCGGCTTCTCTCGCCAAAGCGATGCGGTTTCCCGACATAGAACCCGACTTATCGATCACCATGACCAAAGCCAAAGAGGGTGTCTCTTGCTTCTTTTGTACATCAAACCGAACGGGCAGGATCTTCTCCATCCGAGTGTGATAATAACCCCCTGGACCAAAGCTATTCTCCCCCCCGACCATAATCAAGCCACCCCCTAGATCTCTGACATACGAGCCAAACAACTTCATCTGACGACTCGACATCCTGTAGGCCGGAATATCCGACAAAACAACAACATCATAGCGTTCAAGATCACTCAAGCGAGAGGGGATACCATAGGCCGTCCTTACATCCACACGAAACTTTTGACGTCGTAGGGCTCGCGAGAGATAGTGTGCTTTACCTGGATCACCTTCCAAGTAAAGCACCTTGGGTGGACCCTTGATTGGAATCATACGAATATAAGCATTGTTCCCACGAAACCGGTCCTTTTTGGGTTTGATCATGGCCTGAAACGATGTTAACCCAGCTTCGTCAATCCGAACTTTGAAGCGAAACTTCTGCAAACCCGGCTTTACGTTGACCTTTCTATATGCAAACAGATAACCATCTTTGTAAATGGTCAGTGGCATCTTTGGGAGGGCATAGGTCGAGAAGATCTCGACATACATAAAAAAGGGAGCCCGCAAGCGGATGGTCTCGGGCAAACGGAGGTTTTGAATCAGAACCTCCGCAGGATATGGCCCCCGCACCGCCCGACTGTATAGACGAATACCTCGTTGCTTCGCACGTTGTAGTTCATCCAGAATGCTACCCTGGGTTTCGCGTCCATCACTGATCAGCACAACACGCCGAAGGGTATTTGACGGAAACAGACCATAAGCATGACGCAAAGCAGACTGAAGATCCGAAGCAAGCTCACCTTTATGACGTTGAAGCACAGGCACTTTTTTTCCTGCTGCCGGCAGCATGCGGGAGCTGGACGCGAAGGTTACAATTCGTATATTGTCGTGTTTTTTCCGCTGTTTCCAAAGTGTTTCAATATAGGTTTGGGCTTTCTTTATCGCAGTTTCAGGAACAGAGGGAGAGACGTCAACCAGCACCACAACTGCCATATTCTGACTGTAGACCAAGGTAGCTAGGCCAGCCATCGCGAGAGAAAGACAAATGATCATCAGCGAACGAAACAACAGCGACAGCCCGCGTTGAAAGCGGCTCAAATCGACCAGTGAAAACCGCTGAATGGCCCACATGGCAGGGATGAGCATCAGCAGCCACAGCCACATGGGCTGTGTCAGTCGAAGTTCTTCCCAACGAAGTTGGCTAAGCGAGGGCAGATCCATACAAGAACCCTATCATTAAACGGTGATGCGGCGGTTGTATGTCATCCATTCAACCCCCAGCAAGACCACAACAAGTAACAACAAGTACAACCAAAGCGGTCGAGGCAATGGGATTTGCATTCCCAATACCTTGATCCCAGACGATGGCCGCTCCTGCTTCCCCTTTTGCTTTCCCTGCATCACCTCCCACGAACCGGGGGCGA
>JALTMC010000591.1:6977-10632 GCA_027005175.1 Myxococcales bacterium | reverse complement strand
CTTTTGTTGTACGACAACCGGTAAAACCCAGTGCGCTTTCCGCTAAACAAGGCGACTCCATCACTGACGGGCAGCTTCACAGAACCAAGCTGTGGAGAGGATACCGTCACCTGTTTCACCCCCGAAGGGAGAGGGATTTGCCAGACTTGACCTGTTTGACGAGTGGTAGGGGGAGCGGATCGCCCTCCTCGTGCCAACCACTCTAAACTGTTGCGTAAAAAGAGAGGAAACGCGACACGCAACACCATATCACTTTCACGTAAAGAAAAACCAATCGCCAAGGCCCGAAGTCTCTTGGTCTGCTTTATCATAATCAACGGCTTCCCAAACGAAGACACCAAAGCACGCTCTCCACGCCGCAACCGAACTCGCAAAGCTCGTCGAATATTCAGATCACGCAAAGAGATAAACCGCATCACGGCATGTCTATCTCTTTGCTCTGTGACAATCGGATTTTTTGTATAAACGAGCTTGCCTCGGCGTGTCTTGATCGCAAAGGGAGAACCTTTGGCTGGAGGATTAACAAAGAGATAGCGTCCTGCGGTTGGTGCTTGCTTCGGAGCACAGTTGTTGTAGATATAAACATCAAAAGAGCCTTCGGCTGTTGACTCCTTCCCACACCGAACATTGCTCATGGTCATTTGAGGATCCGACAACAACGCTGCTTGAATGTATAGATTGTCAGCACTCACCAACAAAACTCGCATCGCTCTGGCCTTGGGCAGCACCGCAAAAGCACGATTGTCTGCCTTCAAGAGGTCCTTTCCTTTGCTGATCTTCAAACGAGCAGAGAGCTTTTGCCCCTGCGCTGTCAAGCGAGGTAAGACATGCCTCCACCTTTCACCCGCTTTGAGCTTGACTCGCACAGTCTCCATGATCAGCTCACCCACGTACAACTCCAAAAAACCCTCCACAGGCTTGGCCCCAAAATTGTGCAACTCAACATACACTGCAAATTGCAAAGGATGATTCGGTCGGCGCCGTGCGCTGAGGGCCACAATACCTACATTATCCTTCAAATGCCCCACTTTCATCCAACGAAAATGCGGCATCTTCCGATGAATACCACTGAGCTTTGACAACTGACTTATATCGATCCTTCGCTTCAATCCTTTGGGAAGCTTTGCCAACAATCGACGACGCCTCTTACCCTTTCGATGCCTACGACGACCCCTTCTCCTTCGTCGTCGTGTCCGTCGTCGTGTCCGTCGTCGTATCCTTCGTCGTGTCCGTCGTCGTGTCCGAGAGAGTTTCGAGCTTTGCTTTTTCTTTGAAGACCGTTTGTGGTTTTTCTTCACGTTGTTGTTGGAAGTAGAATTCCCATCGTTCTGATCGGTGTCAGAGGCTTTGGCAGAGGCACTCGTTGTGGCAGACCTTTTCTGTGGTTTTTTGGAGCGTTTTGCGGTTGCCTTTGTACCTTTTTTTCGCAAAAGATGTTGAACATCGGCCCCAAAAGCACCATCAGAGATCACAATAATCTCGGCCATTTTCCGGCCTTCGAGGGCGTCTTTTGCCAACAACAATGCACGTTTGAGATCGGACTTGGTCTCTGAAGGTTGGAGTGCTTTGAGTTTTGTCGTAAGTAATCGCTGGTCAGAGGTAAAGGGCGTGAGGGGAACAACTTCCGCGTCCATCGAGAGGAGCATCATCCGGTCATTGCCGACCAATGACTTAATCAGCCTATGGGCTTTCTGTTTTGCTTCCGCCAATCGGGTCAATGGCAAACGTGATGTTCTTGATGGTTTGAGAGCAGTTGTGGCCTTGGCTTTGTTCTTTTTTGAGGGATGATGCTGAAGTTCTCGACCATCCAGGGATTGCATACTGGCAGAGGTATCTACGATCACGATCACATGACGCCCACTCATCAGCTCAGCACGCAACTTTGGATCCCCCAGTGCCAGAATTAAAAGCAGCAACAATAACAGTTGTAGCAACCAAGACAGCAGGCGTTTCAAGCGTTGCCAGAGGCTCTGATACTGGCTTTGTTTGACAACTTTTTGCCAGAGAGGCAAGAAGGGAACAACGACTTGTCGTCGTCGCAATCGAAGCAAGTAGAACAGACTGATCACGGTCCCGAAGCTGAGAGTCAGCCACAACAATGTCGAGGTGGAGAGGCCAACCAGCGATATCATTGCAAAAACCCTCCACTGCGAAAGATATCCAAGATCAGTTCTTCAAAGGGGATTTGCGTAGAAGTGCGAAACAGAGAGACCTCTCGTTTGAGGCAAAACTGTTCGAGTTCTTCACAAAACTCGTCAAATGCTTCTCTGTAGGCTTGAATCATCCGAGGGGAAAGAGTGGTCATTAATCGCTCTCCCGTCTCCTGATCGATCAGCTCGACATCGCCGCGCATCGCGGCTTCGAGTTCACTCTCATCATAGACCTGGATGGCAAAGGTATCGTATTTGTGGAATCGCAAAAAGTTGAAAGCTTCCTCATATCCGCCCGGATCAAAGAAGTCACTGAGTATAATGGCGACACCACGACGTTTTGTTTGGTGCACAAAGGTCTTTAAACTTTCTTTGGTATTGGTGTCACTCTGTTCGGGAAGTCGTTCGAGAAACTGCAAGACTTTAAAAATATTATTCTTCCCACGATGCGGGGGCAATCGTGTCTTGATCGTATCACCAAATGTAAACAAGCTCACTCGATCGAGATTGTTGAGGGTGATATAAGCGAGAGCGGCTGCCACACGCCGAGCGTAGTCAAGACGACTGGGGCTTCCCATGCGCATCGAACCACTCACATCCAACAAGATGTAGACATAGAGATCTTCTTCTTCTTCAAACAACCGCAAAAAGAGCTTCTCTAAGCGGGCATAAAGATTCCAATCGATGTGGCGAATATCATCACCGGGAACATACTCCCGGTAGTCAGCAAACTCAATTCCAGAGCCGATTTTACGGCTCCTTCGCTCTGACTTCGACTTTCCCAGCAAGAGTTTTTTCGACACCAAATAGAGGTATTCGAGCTTTTTAATAAACTCATTGTCAAACAAGCTTTCTGCCACGTGTTATGTCCCCATTTCGGGGATGGCTTCCATCAAACCATCGAGAATTTGATCGGGGGTGATACCTTCGGCCTCTCCCTCAAAGCTGAGGATCAGGCGATGCCTCAGAGCGGCTTTGAAGACATAACGGATATCATCAGCAGAGACAGAGAATCGGCCATCCGCTAAAGCACGAACTTTCGCACTGAGCAGAATCGCTTGCCCCCCTCTCGGGCTTGAGCCAAAGCGAACAAATCGTTTGATCATATCGGGCGCAGAGGGAGAATCGGGATGGGTCCCCTCCACAATACGAACCACAAAGTCTCTACGGATTTGGTCAACTTCGACGCTGCGAATCAAAGATTGCATCTGTAGAATACGTTCACCTGTAATCACCTTTTGCACGGTAGCCTTCACTGTACCTGTGGTTTGTTCCAAAATCGTATGCATCGCATCCCTGGAGGGACGAGAAACATTAACCTTGAACAGAAAGCGATCCAGCTGTGCCTCAGGCAAGGGATACGTTCCCTCCAACTCAATCGGGTTTTGGGTAGCCAAAACAAGAAAAGGCTCAGGCAGGCGATGGGTGCTTCCACCAATCGTAACATGCCCCTCTTGCATGGCTTCAAGCAGAGCGGCCTGTGTTTTTGGAATCGCACGGTTGAT
>JALTMC010000591.1:0-6967 GCA_027005175.1 Myxococcales bacterium | reverse complement strand
TCAATACGTTTGTAAAAATAGGACCTTTGAGAAGACTATACTCTTTGTGGCCCTGGCTCTCTTCGATAATATTCGTGCCCAAGATATCCGCAGGCATCAGGTCAGGTGTAAACTGAATTCGACCAAATTGAAGATCGACACACTCTGCAATGGTTTTGACCAACAATGTCTTTCCAAGACCTGGAGTGCCCTCCAATAAGATGTGTCCCTTGGCCATCAGACCAATAAGTACAGCGCGTATCAAGAGGTCCTGACCCACAATCACTTTTCCAATTTCTGCCGACAATCGTGATAGGTCCTCGTGGAAGGCGGCAGCCATCTCTTCCACTTGATGTGCTCTTGTCACCATCGATTAAACTCCTCACCGAGGCATATCCCATCTGGGTTTGTTCGTCCGTTTCAAAAAATAGGGCTTCGTTTTGACAACAGCATCGCTTATTGCAACCAGCAACACAAGAAATGTCACAAGCTGTCGTTTAGATGAAATGAGCTTTTGATCTAACACAATGACACAAACCGAAAGATACGGCAGTGTCATGCAACAAGACCCGACAACATGCAGCCAAGGTAGTTCCATGGCAAGAGCGGGTCAAGAGTTCTAGACTTGCTTTCTATGAGTCTTTCAGGTTACGCTCAATCTACTTACCCCACATATTTCCAAGAAGGAGGTCTGTTATGCCTCTGTTTCAACTCATTTTAGTCCTTTCTTTTCTGATCGTTCTGGTCGTCGTAAACCGTCTGTATCACGCGCTGAGGATTCTCAACTCGCGGGTGGAGATTCTGTCGAGTTTGATAAAAACGATGCGTGCAGAGATGAAAAGCGACGAGGAAGATGACACGATACAAGAGTACTTGTCCAGAGAGACTCTGCTCCAGGCTGAAATGGGAAGCAGCTTCAACTACTCCAAGAAAGGCTTTCAACAGTTCAGTGGGAAATCATTGCTTCGCAGCAACATTTACCCTGCCGCAGAAACATCGTCAGACATGCCTCGTCAGACAACCCAAGACTTCGGAGCAAGCCCTCGTGAAGAGGTCTCTCTCAAAGAGGATCTGTCCTACCTGCACACAAACGACAAACCCGTGAGTATAGAGAAGTTTCCCAACACGCTCCCACCTCAGGACCAACCTCTCGGCCACACAACCACAGAGAGCAACAGCAAATCGTAGAAAAAGCTCAACTCCTCCGACAAGAAAGGTTTTGCATAGGTGGCTTTGCCCTTCTCATGAGGTCCATCGTAGGAAGATCTCATATCATCAGACAAGGCTTCATCTCCATAAGGATGGAGCCATCCGCATTGACAATCAGTCCAACACCCATCACCTGAATCGCAGGATTGTCCCTTCCAGACTTCCACAGATAATGATTCACGGCAGAAAACAAACGTCTTTGCTTGGCTCTATTGATACCAGCCAGTGCGTGCTTGGGCGCCATTCTTCCTGACAATGCCTTCACTTCAACCACCAGCAAAGTTCCATCACGTTCAGAGACGATATCCAGCTCTCCAAAACGACATCGATATCTCCTCTCCAAAACTCGATACCCCCGCGACTCCAGCCAGAACGAAACGACATCCTCAGCAAAATGACCAAACGCTTGAATCCATGTGGAAGAATGTGACGGAGACAACGGATGATTCTTCATAATAGAACCCTTTGAAGAAAGACTGTAAAAAGAGAAGAGAAGAGAAACACAGGCGAGAACACAACAGATACATGATGAGAGGAAGAAACACAACAGCGATAGGATGAGAAGACAACGAAAGAACGTTAAAGCTTACTCTTTGATGGGTAGAACGCCACGAAAGGAGATCCGGTGAAGCGGAGAGGCTCCGTATTCGACGAGAGCTTGTTTGTGTTGGGGTGTTGGGTAGCCTTTGTGTTTGAGAAAGTCAAACTGAGGATAAAGTCCATGGTAAGCTTCCATGACTTTGTCTCGAAGCACCTTAGCCACGATGGAAGCTGCTGCGATATTTTGACTTCGCTGGTCCCCTTTCACCACAGGGATGATGGGTAAGCTATGGTCAAATCGCTGGTTCCCATCCACAAGGACGATCTGTGGAGTCCGGTCGATCTTCTCACAGAGCTGGTCCAGGCTGAGACGCATCGCCTTGAGAGAAGCTTGAAGGATATTAATCTCGTCAATTTCAGCGGCAGAGACCATACTTGTACCAACAGCCAGTGCTTGTTCGTGAATGTCATCGAACAAAGCTCGCCGACGAGCCTCTGTCAACCGTTTGGAGTCATCAAGCCCCTCAAGGGTGTGGTCGGTGGGCAAAAGAACGGAGGCAGCAACAACAGGCCCCGCAAGAGGCCCACGACCCGCTTCATCAATACCAACAATCCACGTGGTATCTTGAGCGTGATAGTCAGACTCAAGCCACCGAGATTCGGAGAACATAGAGGCTTGTTTGTTGGAAGTCTTTGCTTTGCGGGACAATCGATTGAGGGGGAGGCATGGAGCCTGTTGGAGAGAAGAGGGGAAAGAAGGGATTCACTATCGCCCAGGACGCAGCTCGCGAATACGAGCAGCTTTACCACGCAGTTTGCGGAGATAGTAAAGCTTCGCACGTCGAATACGACCACGAGACAGAACTTCAATCCGGTCCAACATGGGCGAATGCAGGGGGAAGGTACGCTCAACACCTACACCGTAAGAGATCTTGCGAACCGTAAAGGTAGCACGAGCGCCGCCCTTTTTGTAGCCGATACATACGCCTTCAAAAGCCTGTAGACGCTCTTTTTCACCTTCACGAATACGGACAAAAACACGCAGGGTGTCACCCGCACGAAATTGAGGGACGTCCATCCGAAGGAAGCGACTCTCAATCTGATCAAGAACATTCATTGTAACTCTCCTCGTTTATCATTCAACGCACAAAGATCTTGTATCATTTCAACTTCCTGCACTGGCGGTGTACTGACTGGCTCTCCAAAGACCCAGCTTGTGTGTATAAAAGTCTTTGAGAAACAAAGAATTGGACTTATCAATCAATACTTGCAGGATGTAGATTTGTGTTGTTCACCTGCACAGGTGAAACCGGCGCAAAAAAATAGGCGAAACGAAGGAAGAAGTCAAGGGATTTGTCAAAATGGATGGAGTAGTCAGGAAAAAATTAGCGGACTGTCGGCTTGGAAGAAGGCCGCACCACAGGACGAGAGGCTGGAGGAGTAGGCAGAACAGGACGAGACCCCGGCAAGACAGCAGGCCGAACCACTGGCACTGGAGCCGGTCGTATCGCTGGTACTGGAGCCGGTCGTACCGCTGGCACTGGAGCCGGTCGTACCGCTGGTACTGGAGCCGGTCGTACCGCTGGTACTGGAGCCGGTCGTATCGCTGGCACTGGAGCCGGTCGTATCGCTGGCCGTGTCACAGGCGTTGGAGCGGATCGAGCGACGGGTCGTACTGCGGGTTTTGAGGCTGGCTTCCGATTGGTATTTGCGTTTGGGGGTAGGTCTGGAGTGGAGAGAGAGCCCTGCCCTGCATCGTCGTCATCATCGTCGTCGTCATCATCACCGCAGCGATCGGCCCCATCGGCAGCAATGCATGGATCAGTATGATCTTGGGGTTGGGCGTTGCTTGCATTGGAGCGATAGGACCGAGCTTGGTTGTAGCGACCTACAAAGAAGCCACCCAAAAAGACCAGGACAAAGCAAAACAAGGAGAAGGCAAAACCTGCTGTTGCGTTGGGGAACTGAAACCAGGACTCAGCCACTTGAGGAGGTTGAAGATCCCCATAGGAGAGGATTTGAACGGTGATATTGTCATTCCCTCCGTTTTCATTTGCCATTTCGACCAGAGTATCCGAGGCTTTTTGGGGTTCATAGGTGCCTAGGATCTCAAAGATCTCTTCATCGTCCACTTCATTGTAGAGGCCGTCCGAGCACAGCAAGAGCCGGTCTCCAAGCTCTAATTTGCGAGGAGGTGCAAGGATCTCGACACGAGGTTGTTGGTTGCTTCCCAACACACGAGCGAGAAAGTTTTGATGGGGATGTCGTTTGGCATCTTCTTCAGAGATGATCCCCGCTTCCACCATAAACTGGACTCGACTATGATCGCGACTGAGGCGCAATAACTTACCTTGCCGCCACATATAAAGTCGGCTATCCCCGATATGTCCGGCAAAAAGATAGCCATTGTGAATAATCACAACCACACAGGTGGTGCCCATCCCTTCGAGTCGAGGATCTTCGACAGCTTTGGCTTGTACTGCCTCAGCAGCCAACTCCACCGCCTCACGAATCGCGATATCGGGTTCAGGGCTAGGGTGTCCTTGTTGAAAGTATTCGAGGATCTTCTCAACAGCGGTACTGGATGCTTGTTGTCCCCCGCTGGCTCCTCCCATACCATCGGCAGTAATGAGGAGGTGAGCACCTTTATAGGCAAACCGATCGAGTTGGGCATAGCCCATGCTGTCTTGGTTTTCATGACGACGTCTACCCACATCGGTAGACTGACCCACTTTAATAGGAGGGGGTACATATTTGTGCATCTGAATATCTCTTTATCGCAAGAACACCAGCACTAAAACGAAGACGATCGGCGTGAGCGGCGATAGTTTTTCATTTGGTCTATGGATTCCTGATTGGCATCTAAAAACGCCTGCATCTCCTCCTGGAGGAGATTGAATTCCGATTCACTTAAACCAAATTCCTTGCTTGTTTGGTATAAGAATTTACGTTCTTTGGCATCTTGAACACCATCCACCACAGAAGCGATGATCAGCTGTCGCATCACAAACATGCCAGTCTCTGGGGTGGAGAAGCCATGAGCAAATTCTTTAGGGGTGCTGGGTGTGATCATCAGTGTGATCAGCTTACGAGCCTTCTTTTTGGGGAGTCCCAACATTTGAATCTGCTTTTTGATCAGATTTCGCTCTTCAGGCTCCAACAGACCGTTTGACCATGCCAGGGCGATCACGGCCTCCACAAAGTGAATTCGGTCGCTGTAGGTTATCTGATGAGATTCCTCAATTTCATGACGTTGCAAACGAGCATCATCATACAGATCGATCGCTAGACGCCCACAGAGGTAGATATCAAAGTAGCTGATCCCCTGATTGATAGGCAGTGCCAACAAGGGATCATCTTTGAGGATGGCTCGCTTTTTCAGGGCATCTCCCAAAGTAATATAATGGGGCTGTAGCACTTCAGGAATGGAGTCGGGGGTGCTTTGCCCTGTCATAACTTCGCGCCAGACATCTGCAAGAAACTCAGCATTTTCATAGTCTTCTAGCGCAGCGTATCCAATCATGGTGATCGCCAGACGGCCAAAGTCTCCATCAAAAGGACGATTGAGCGTAACGCCAACATCAAGTATCAGCTCGTACTGATGTTTGAGTGTGGACAGAAATTTGATAGCAGGGAAGGTCTGGTCAGCGGAGAGGGAGGGGTCATAAAGGGGCAAGCCATTGTTGACACCCCGCACAGTCATGCTCTTTTGAACGGCAGCGAGTCCTCGAACTTCCTCTGGCCCGTCGGGAAGGTCGGCGGCCCTCTCCATGGCAGCTGTGGGGTCATACCGCTCTAAAATCAGGTCTACAAATTGTTGAAACCAGTCTTGCTGGTCAAGAGATATACTCATAGTATCGGCTCCTAGGAAGTGTACGCTCGCGTTTGTCTCAAGGTCGCCCAAGAATCTGTGAATTCAGTCGCAACAGACTACTCAACTCATCGATCCACGTCAAGGTGTTAAGGGATATCTACCGCCGCGAGGAGTTGTAAGATAAGGTCGTCAGGGGTAAGTCCGTCAGCTTCAGCCCGATAAGAGAGAGTGATACGATGCCTCAAAACACTCAAGGCTACGGCTTTGACATCATCGGGAATGACATAACATCGATGATCCAAGAGAGCGTGTGCACGCGCAGCACGATTGATGGCCAACGTAGCACGAGGGGAGCCACCAAACTCCAGATACCCCTGGATGCGTTTCATCTCCATCGAAACAGTATCACCCGATTGAGATGCAGGGCGAGTTGCTCGGATAATGTCGAGGATATAATCCTTGACCGGATCTGCCACATGCATCTGCGGCAAAAGATCTTGGGCTGCCAGTATCTGTTCTGCCGAAAACACAGGTTGAGGCTGTGATGGAGGTGCCTCTATCATCCGCTCCATGATCAATCGCTCTTCCTCACGGGATGGATACGTGAGATGGAGTTTCAACATAAACCGATCCACTTGAGCCTCAGGAAGAACATAAGTACCTTCCTGCTCCACCGGATTTTGAGTCGCCATCACCCAAAAGGGACGGGGTAAGGCATAGCTTGTATCGCCCAAAGTCACCTGTTTTTCCTGCATGGCCTCTAACAGAGCGGATTGAACTTTGGCGGGAGCACGGTTGATCTCGTCAGCCAAAATAATGTTTGCAAACACAGGCCCTGTTTTTGGGAAAAAGCTTTGTTCTTTCGGATGATAGATCTGAGTCCCCACCAAGTCAGCAGGAAGTAAGTCTGGTGTGAACTGAATACGAGAAAACTCTAAAGAAAGTGCAGAGGATAACGTTTGAACCGTGAGGGTTTTTGCGAGCCCTGGCATTCCTTCCAACAAGACATGACCACGAGCCAGCAACCCCACCAAGAGATGATTGATAAGCTCGTGTTGTCCAACGATGACCTGGCCGACCGTTTGCCGGAGGCGATCCATGGCACGCGCATATCCTTCCACTTGTTCTTGGATCTGCTGATAGGCAGAAGAGGCAGCAATCGACATCAGACACGCATTGTCTCAAGACGCTTGATGCGATCTTCCAACGGAGGATGTGTGGAGAAGAGAAACATCCAACTCTTTTTGCTGTTGATGCACATCGATCGATACGCGGGATTGGGATCTTCCAAGATCTCCTGATGTTGAAGCTTTCGCAAAGCAGCGATCATATTTTCACGACCACCATACTTGGCTCCCCCTGCATCTGCGTAAAATTAGCGCCAACGAGAGAAAGCATAGGAGAACAAAAATCCGAGAAGCAAAA
>JALTMC010000590.1 GCA_027005175.1 Myxococcales bacterium | reverse complement strand
GTATTACTCCCATACAAGTAAGAGCAGTGTTAAGGACGTTTGAATGATGCCGACAATTTAATATATCGTAGGGTTCGCGGACCAACAAGAAAGCTGTAAAGGTTATTGAATCAACGACCCTATGAAGTTTCAGGGGGTTAGGGAAGCTATAAAAAACTATCGACAGGCAGGACTTATGAAGTTTTGATGGGAGCCAGGGAAGCTATAAAAAGCTATCGACAGGCAGGCTTTATGAGGAGTCTCGGAAGTTAGGGAAGTTGAGGAAAGCCATCAACTTCATCGGCATGGAACCACATAAACTCATTCGCTAAATGCATTCCGCCCGCAGTATGAAACTTGGGTTTGCTCACGGTCCATTGACCACCATCAAACTTAATTTCACCACGAAAGACAGGAGCAACACCATAGGCTCCACCTGCTTTGGGCGGTACAGGAAGAGACTTATAGCGATTGAAAAGCTCATCAGCCGGACCTTTTTTAGGATTCCTTTCGTAAGCAGGGATCAAAGCAATGGGAGGAGCAGATAACTGTAGCTTGCTGAAATTAACCGCATTCTCAAAGAAGTAAGTTAGGATCTTTTGTGCTCCATCAAAATACTCGTCGCTAGCATTTTTACTACCGTAGTTCATATATGCATTAAGTGCCCCAAAGATAATCGCCAGATCGTTCGCGCTGTAAGTTGTCTTCGACTTAAAAATAGCTTGCGCCCCATCAAAGTCTTTTGCCATCAATTCAAAAACAGACTTTGTTTTGTCATAGTAGGATTTTTCTTTCAAAGCACGGCCCGCAGAGACGAGGCCTCGGATGTAATAAGCTTGCTCAACCAGGCCGTTTGGCTTCATTTCAGACAACTTATCTGCCCATGCCTTGATCTTACTTTTAACTTCAGGCAGATTTGTTTTGGTTGCGAGGCCATACCAAGGGAGAGCCTGGATCGCCAAAGCAAGAGAACTCAAGGTATCAGGCGTTTGATCTTTAATCGATCCATAAAACTTATCAGCGCCACCACGCAGCATCTTGATCAGATCATCGACACCGGCCATCCCCTGGCCCTTCGCAAGCATGGCACCCAGTTTTTTGTAACGATTGGTTGCACTGTGAGGAACCTTTTCCACCTCCAACAGAGAAACCACGTCGGAGATCGCCAGCAACGCAACCCATTTTCCACCTTTGACAGACTGCTTAAAATCGCCTTGATTTTTCAAGAAGTTGATGGTCTGCATCACAGCTTCTGTAGCCAACACGATCCCCGCAAAACGCTGTTGTGCGCCGGGGATATCATCCTTTCCAGGAATACCAAAGTGTCCGTCAACATGAAACTGCTTGGCCCACTCTGCTTCTTTTGCTGCCGCCCAACCGTACGAAGAAAAAGTAACACTTGTATCTGTTGGCTTGGCCCATCTCTCATTAGCAAAGTTTCCAGGGTTACCGTCTGACTTAACCTGCCACGTCGGCTCTCCCGTTGCATAGATCCGAACCAACAAAGCAGGATTCTTTGCAGGAACCGCAGTGCTTTTTGCATCCGAGACCAACTTAACCATCGCACCCATCACTGTCTTGTTTGGCTTAAACATCATCCCATTGCCTGACTTCATCACCAAAGAACCAAGATTGTAACGAGAATACCAATAAGCCTGCTCCTTTGCATAGTTGAAGTTAAACTTGGAATCGCCTCCCTTAAAGTCTGCGATTGCTGCCAGACCACCACCACTGTTGGTGTTTGTATTTGTCTTGTTACTGTTCGTGCTATTTGTGTTTGTGCTGTTTGAATTTGTTTTGTTACTATTACTAGAGCTGTTTGAGTTCGTATTCGAACTACTACCACCGCATGACGAATAGATAACAAGCATCACGGAAAAGAAAAACACAGGTACGATCAATCGAAATACTTTCATAGCTTCCTCCACTCTCTGACAAGACATACAAATACATACAACACCACCACCACCATCATGGTGCAGAATGCTCTATACTTTGCCGAATCTGTCACTAAAGTCGAAAAGAAACCTATGCCGTTACAAATAAAATTAATTAAACTCGTAAAAATTAACATAAATAGCTACACACAATACCTATAAAAACACAAAACTACAGCACCTTATACAACAAACTGATCAATCAAATACTAACTCGAAGATAGGAGTTATTGATTACAACGCACAGGACGAACAAGTCTTGCTTTATTCAAGAAGAAGTCGAAATACCGACAATGTTGTTACAAACTAATTGACAAAAGAAAAATCGAGTGTGTCGATAAACTTACTTTTTAGGGTTTGTGAATGGCCTTACCAAACATCATTTGAGGAGGCTGGTCCTTTCCTCTGCATTGTATCGATGTCGAAGGTCTAGAGATGCTCTGGTTGTCTCCGAGACATAAGAAGTAGAAGAAAAACCAGCCGAACAGAATTTCCCAACGCGACAAGGGCAATCTCGGGGACAAGAAAGACATGTCTCTCCCCGCTCAGGCTCACACTGATTGTTGTTACAATGTATCATCGGCGTACCGAAACAATAGCCGATTCGCCCAACAACGATCTTGCAGGTTTGCCCCACAAGACAGAATCCTTTGCCCATACAGCCACAGCCCATCGTACGACGATTCAGCTGCAGGAGGCAGCCACCCCTGCCTTACAGCGTTGATGGCGTTGACAAGACTCGATACACACGCCTTACTTGTCTTTGGGAGAAGCAGTGACACAACAAGCACCCTGGGCTTGACCAACGTTTCCAATGGTAGCCAGACAAGAGTTTCGAGTTTGGCGACAAGTCCCACCAACAACATAGGGACTCCATGCATACGCTGCGGGAATAGAACACAGAAAGAAAAGGACACCGAAGATCCGGTAACTCCATAGCAATACTTGAGCGGAATGAAGCCTTAACGTAGCTCCAAACCTTTTATTCATGGCTTAGAAGGAGAAGCAAGCTTGCGACCAAACTGGTAACGTTCTTGCCGTAAGACTTTACCTTCCTTATCCCACAAAGTATAACGACCGTGAAGTTTTCCATGATGATAAAAAATCTTCATGGAGGGCTTACCGTTCTTGTGCCAACCGTTGTAAACACCATGAAGCTTACCCTGAACAAACGCAGACTGACGTTGTCGTTGACCGTTCATATACCAGATGCGATAAGTACCATGTCGTTCTCCATTTTTCTTTCCGACAGACATATACTTTTGACCATTCACATACCAGCCCACAAAAACTCCGTGCTGTTTGCCATCAACGTACATCACTTCATAAGCTTTCTTGCCATTCATGTGCCAACCGATCGCTTTTCCGTGACGTTTCCCTTTCCGCCAAATATGAGCGCGTTTCCACTTCCCGTTGTGCCAACATAACCACTCCAAACCATCCTTAACGAGAAGCCTAGACCCTGCAATATGGATAAGCCTAGGCTGTTGCTCTCGACATTGTTTGGGTAACTGTGCCTTGCACAAAAAAGGAACCAAACTCACTCCCCAAAGCACCACAAAAAAAACACCTGATTGTACGTTCATGCCTCTCAAACTCCACCGCTTTTAGGACCTATGCAACTGTGTGTCCTGGATGTCTTATCATCCTTCCGTGTGCCGAAAGAACTCTATAGCTCGTAACAGTGCAGTCGAAACAAAGCAAAAGTTATTACAAACTTTTTAAGTGTAACATCCAAAGGCATTCTTTCGTCTGAGAAAACAGAGG
>JALTMC010000589.1 GCA_027005175.1 Myxococcales bacterium | reverse complement strand
GCGATGAACATCCGTAACCCCTGCGAGGTGACCGACATGCCGGATATCAAACTCTTTCTTGCCAATGGCCACCAAGTAATGTCCCTTTTGGGTCTTCACCTCGGTAGGTTTGTAGCCCAGTGCCACAACTTGAGAGCTTATCTCGTCCAGTTGTTTCTCCTGGATATTTGTTTCCAATTGGATAATCACGACGCCATGTCCTTCTATCGATAAGATGGGAAGAGATCCCCGAAACCATGAAAAAGAAAAGAGCAACCGGTCAGAGCAGAGGGTCTGTATGTGAGTCCAGTCCGAACTCATACATCACCTCGGCCATGACACATCAGTCTCTGTCAAATTGAGCCACCCAAGAGTGAATGGTGGACTTGAGATTCTCTTCGGAAGTGTCGCGAATCGCTTCAATAAAGGCACTACCGATGATACCACCGTCGGTGTGAGTGGTGCTCTGTGTAAAGCTATCCCGATCGCGAATCCCGAACCCAACAACAAGAGGATTGCGCAAGCCCATCCCACGAATACGTTGAAAATAAGCTTCTCGTTCGGCGTCAACATGGAGCTGATGACCCGTCACTGCGGCCGTAGAGACAACATAGATAAAACCTGTGGAGGCTTCATCGATGGCTCGAATCCGTTCTTCGGAGGTCTGTTGAGTCACCAAAAAGATAGCACTCAAGTGGTGTTCTTCCCACAGATCCTGGTACTTCTCTTTGTACTCATCCAGCGGCATATCCGGAAAGATTAGCCCATCGACACCGACCTCTGAGCAAGATTGACAGAATGTCTCCATTCCCATCTGCAACACAGGGTTGAGGTACCCCATCAACAGCACGGGGATAGTCACATGCTGACGAAGTTCACGCAGCTGGTCAAACAGTACAGACAAAGACATGCCGTTGTTGAGTGCGATTTCACTGCTGGCCTGGATGGTGGGTCCATCGGCCAAAGGATCAGAGAAGGGAAAGCCGAGTTCGATCATATCGACGCCCGCGTCCTGGAGCATTCGACAAAGATCCACAGTATCTCCCAACCTTGGAAACCCTGCTGTTGTAAACACAGAGAGGATCTTTCGGTCAGCTTTGGAAAAGAGAGTGGTTATGCGATTATTCATACTACTGAGTCTTCTGTGTATTGGAGATAAGCAGAGAGGTCTTTGTCCCCACGGCCTGAAAGATTGAGAACAACAACATCGTCCTTGGACAATGACAGTTGAGGAAGATAAGCGAGCGCATGTGCGGACTCTAAAGCGGGAATAATCCCTTCCATCCGAGCCAGTTCGAGTCCAGCAGCCAGAGCCTGAGAATCGGTGACATTGACATAATCAACACGCCCGGTCGCAAAGAGATGGGCGTGTTGTGGGCCGACACCGGGATAATCGAGGCCCGCTGACACAGAGTGTGCTTCAAGAATTTGACCATCCTCTGTTTGCATCACCAAGGATTTGCTTCCGTGTAAGATCCCCTCTCGTCCCAACGCGATCGTTGCTGCCGTACAAGCGGTACCAACCCCCTCACCACTGGCTTCAACGCCGATCAAGCGCACAGAGGAGTCGTTGAGATAGTGGTAGTAAGCACCAATCGCATTACTACCCCCCCCCACACAAGCGACAACAGTGTGTGGCAGGGGTGACCCTGTATGTTCTTGAAGTTGTGCTCTCATCTCTTCAGAAATGACAGCTTGAAACCGAGCCACCATGTCTGGAAAAGGATGAGGACCCACAGCAGATCCAATGAGATAATGAGTATCTTCAGGGTGTGCGATCCAGTCGCGCATCGCCTCGTTGGCGGCATCCTTAAGTACACGACTTCCTGAAGTCACCGGTTCAACCCGGGCACCGAGCATCTCCATCCGGCGCACATTGGGAGCTTGGCGAGCCATATCGATCTCGCCCATGTATACGATGCACTCCAACCCCATCAGCGCACAAACCGTGGCAGCGGCCACACCGTGTTGGCCAGCTCCTGTCTCTGCAATAATCCGACGACGCCCCAACCAGCGTGCCAGCAAGATCTGACCAATGGCGTTGTTGATCTTGTGTGCCCCTGTGTGGTTGAGGTCCTCCCGTTTGAGATAAACCGTATACCCAAGCTGATCGGACAATGCTTTGGCCAGATAAAGGGGTGTAGGCCGACCGACATAATCCCGCAACAAGGAGGCAAACTCGGCCTTGAAGTCGGGATGTTCGAGAATCCCAAGATACTGATGACGCAAGGTCTCGATATTGGGATAGAGCATCTCTGGAATATAAGCTCCACCAAAGCGGCCAAAGAACCCCTTTGCATCGACATGATAATTCATACGTTTATTCTCCTCGAAGATCCCCGAGCACCTGCCTGGTCAGTTCAATCGACTTCAAACCGGGTGAATCCTCCAATTGACTGTTGAGATCGACTCCGTAAAAAGACGGTGCGCTAGAGGCAAAGGACAGGATCGCAGGCACATGAGGGAGCCCGAGCCCCCCCGACAACCAGAAGGGTTTCGTTCCCTGATACGATGCCAGTATAGACCAGTCGAAGGTTTGCCCACTACCACCGTAGCTTCTTGTTTTTGTATCAAATAAAAAGGTATCACAATACGGTTCATACGCTGTCAACCTGGAAAAGTCAAAACCTGACGATAGCCCAAATGCCTTCCAAAGCGAAAGATGGGGAGCCGCTTTTCGCAGCTCAGCGAGTTGCTCACAAGGCTCATCACCGTGAAGTTGAATCGAACCCAGACCATACCGTTTTGAGATACTGAGAATCTCTGTGTTCTCGGCATTGACAAAGACACCAACCTTATCGATGGTGCTGGGAAGCTCTTGCATCACAGCAGGGGAGAGCAGGTCTCCCACAAATCGTTTGGATGGAGGGTAAAAGATGAATCCCATCGCGTCGGGTTGCAAGGTAGCGATCGCGCGGATATTTCCGGGATCACGCAAGCCACATACTTTGATCTGAAAACCGTGTTTCATAGGCTACGCTGCTGCCTGTGCTTCCAAAGCGAGTACGTCCCGAATTAACCGCGCACAAGCTTGCTCTGGCTGACTTGTTGACATAAATCGTTCACCGATAAGAAAACCGGAGAACCCCGCATCTTTGAGCGTTACGATATCTTCTGCAGACTGTAACCCGCTCTCTGAGATCTTCATCAGATGACTCGGAATGTTGTCCACGATCGACAAGGAGGTGTCCAAAGTCTCAGAGACGTCCGTAAGGTCGGGGTTGTTCACACCCACAACATCGATCGTATCGGTGAGAGAGCGCTCTAGCTCTTCTTTGGAATGGACCTCCAACAAGACCTCAAGGTCCAGTTCCTTCGCTCGACGGGAGAGATGCTTAATCTCTTCGGGTGAGAGCGCAGAGGCGATCAACAGAATCACATCCGCACCGATGGAGCGAGCCTCGACAACCTGATATTCATCGATGATGAAGTCTTTGCGTAATATCGGACAGAAATTATATTTCCTGGCCGTGGAGAGATCCTCATTGGAGCCACCAAAGAACTCATGGTCTGTCAAAACAGAGAGGGCCGAGGCACCCGCTTGCATATAGCCTATCGAGAGCTGTTCCACGGAAACAAACGAATGAAGGATACCTTTGGAAGGGGATTTTCGTTTGATCTCAGCGATAATACCAACCTTGTCATCCCGCTTGAGATACTCAGAAAATGAGACGGGAGCTGTTGAAAAATAGATGCTTTGTTCCAGTAA
>JALTMC010000588.1 GCA_027005175.1 Myxococcales bacterium | reverse complement strand
CTTCTTGAGCAAACGTGTTGAAAACAAAATGCTTCATCTGGGCAGGATACCGCACCTTGAGAGATTAGAGGCTCTTGACATTGTTCGTTTTTTAGAGAATTATAGGCGACGTCATTGTATGTTTTTTTGAAGGAGTCATGGTTATGTTGAGGTTACATTTGTGCAAACGTGTGGCAGGGTTTTTTGCGATCACTGTTGGTCTGTTCCTTTGGGTGGGTTGCTCCAATCCATCTTCAAATAGTGAATCTTGCAAGACGAATGGAGACTGCAAGGCGAAAGAGCGTTGCGTTAAACGCAAATGTGCTACCGTGGATATCGCCAACACCAAACCCATCGCAGTGATTGCTGGCGAGACAAAGGCTCGTCAGTCTGCGGTCTTGCGTTTGAGTGGTTTCAACAGCTCTGATCCGGATGGGAATACGCCATTGACTTTTGCATGGAGTTTTGTGGAGCGTCCCTCTGGAAGTAAGGCCGCATTTGATAAGCCGACCCAGGCGGCCCCCTCTTTCACTGCTGATGTCGGCGGTACATTTATCGTTCAGCTGATCGTGACAGATAGTAAGGGGGCGAAAAGTGATCCTGCACGTCATACGATCAGTGTGTTTGGCACAGACCAAAATGAAAAGCCCACTGCTGATGCCGGGCCGGACCAAGTCGCAGGTGTTGGAATCAAGGTTCAACTGGATGGTGCTCGCTCAAAAGATCCCGAAGGTGACGTTCTTACGTACGAGTGGACATTGAAGGCTTTACCGGATGGAAGCGCGAGCACGATCAAAGACGCAAAAACAAAGAGTCCGAGTTTTACTCCTGACAAAACCGGTAAGTATATCGTGCAACTGGTTGTCCACGATGGTTTGGAGTCGAGCGACCCCGATACCATGACTGTTGAAGTTCTTGATGACTTTGGATTGAAGCCCTCCCTCTCCAAACTCGATCCTGCGGTTGGCTTCTCTGGTACAACGGTACAGGTTGTTTTGACAGGGGATGGCTTTTCCAAACAAGCATCCGTCCTGTTTGATGGTATTGCTGTCCTCGCTGGCAAAGTAAAATATGACAACGCAACCACTCTGGTCGTGACCTTAGAGCTGACAAAAAAACCGGGCGAATACGATATCAAAGTCCGCAACCCCAACCGTGAAGAATCGACGGCTCTGAAATTTACGATTAAAACACTGCCTCCTCCAACGTTTGCTAAGATGATTCCCAACGTTGGGATTGCTGGTGCCAAATACGATATCAAAGTCTCCGGTACTGGATTCGTCAAGGGTGCGAACGAAGCGAATAGCTCGAATGTCCTCTTCCAGCTTGTACCGATGCCGACCACTGTCACCAATGACAAAGAGCTTGTGTTCAAACTTGATCTCTCGAAAACATTGGCGGGCGAGTATGATGTCCAGGTTCGCAACCCTGGAAATCGCTCTTCAAGCAAGCTTAAATTTACAGTTCTGCCGGAAGCAAACTCTCCTATCTTGAAGGTGCTGAATCCCCCGAACGGTGGGGAGGGAAAGAAGATACCTTTTAGTGTTCATGGTACGGGATTTCTTCAGGGTGCTGTCATTGTTTTTAATGGAAAGGCGATTCCATCCAAACGTATTCGTCGTGACGAAGTGGATGCTGATCCCTCTCTTGATCTCACAACGCTGAAAGAAGGGAAGTACAAAGTTTGGGTTCGCAATCCGGATGGTAAGATCTCAAACAAAGAAGAGTTTGAAGTGGAGGGGAAAGACCCGACTCCCAATCTCGACCGAATTCTGCCATTCTTTGTGTATCTCAACGATACAACCACTCTTAACATCTACGGTCAGCGTTTTCGACCTGGAATCAAGCTATTCCTTGGGAACCAAGAGATCAGTGGAAAGAATCTGCAGTTTAAGAGTACATCGTATCTTGTAGCAACGATTGATACGACAAAGGGGACATGGAAAGCAGGCGATGTTCTTGCGTATGTCATGAACACAAACAAGAAGAAGTCCAATCAGTTTAAGATCACAATCACGTACCGAGTTCCCTCGATCTCAAACCTTACTCCAAGTGGGTGGAATACACAGTGCGATACAGATGTGAGGATCTTTGGTTCCAACTTTGCAAAAACTGCGAAGCTGACTTTTTTCAATACGGTGTACACCACCACCTCTGCCACGAACAAGCTAACCTTTGTGAGCAACAAAGAACTAAAAATACGCCTCAATGCATCGAAATTATCTCCAAGTCCCACCTCGTATTGCAATGGTACTTCAAGAAAGTGCTCGACCGGATATGCTTGTGCTAGCTCCCGGTGTAGTTATCAAGTATTTGTGGAAAATGGCCCCAACGCCAAATCAAGTCCTGTTGGATTCCCCCTTGTGAGTGGGTCATCGATCGCAAAACCAAGCATTCGAGAGGTGCGACCGGCAGCCGGTCGTGCCGACACCAAGGTGAGTGCTTTGTTGTATGCAACATCCAACTCAACCTCCAAACGCTTTGAGTTGGGTGCAGTTGTCACGCTTGATGGCAAAGTTCAAAAGACCTCTTGTAGTGGAACTTCCTACTGCTACTCCCTCACAGCAGAGTTGGACCTGACAGGATTGAAGCCTGGGGTGCATAAAATCCGTGTTGTCAATCCCTGCAACAATGCTGGACCTGAAGCTTCCTTCCTTGTGACAGAGGCTCCTCAGCCATTCATTTCTCAGATCGCACCCCCCTACGCCAATGTAGGTGACTCTAAAATTATTGCCGTTCGCGGTCTGAATTTTAGCAAAAATGCCAAGTTGTTGTGGGGTGGTAAAGTCGTCGCGGCAACTGTGAAATCAGAGAAGGAGATCGTGACAGACAAAGCCATCTCCTTTGTGGGAGCAACGGCTGGAACGACCGTTGATGTTGTCGTCGATAATGGCAATAGTAAGAAAAGTCCACCTGTGAAGTTTTCGATTCTGGCAGCCAAGTACGAACCTTATATCAGCGCTGTTTCAACGTATGAATTTGAGCGTGGCAAGGTTCATAATGGCGTGATTATTACAGGTCGTGGCTATACGAAAAACTCGGTTGTCTATTTCAACGGAAACAAAGTCACAACGAAGTATAGTAGTGGATTTCAACTGACGGCTGACGGCCTGGATTTTAAAACCTTGAAAGTTGGTACTTACTATATCCATGTGGAAGAGGGTGGGAAGAAGAGCAACCTGTATCCCGTGTTGGCGAAGCCATTTCCACCACCCGTACTCAGTCGGGTCTCTCCTACAGTATTCTTTGAAGGAAGTGGAACCCAATCACTCACTCTTTATGGTGATCGGTTCTGCAAGACAAACGGTTCGAGATCCTCCTACAGGTGCATCACAAATCCCAAGGTTGTTGTCATAGACTCCGCAAAGAAGGTTCTTCCCGCCTCTACTGTTGTGGTCACATACACCCATCTCCACAACACTCATTCGAGTGTGCGAGGAAATTTCAACACTTCCGGCCTTAAAGCAGGTGTGTATTTGGTTTACTTTGAACTCCCAACGGGAGAGAGAAGCAATCCAGCCCCAGTGACCATCAAACCGATTCCCGATCCGACCATTGAGCGTCTTTCTCCTTCCACGGGTCTGACCGGGCGGAGCTTTTCATTCTCCATCTATGCAAAGCACTTCTGCCCAAGCAACACTTCCAACCGGTGCACGACCAATCCGATTGTCTCTATTGTAGGCCCCCCGGGCTCCACGGAATATGGAACGAAGGGTAAGAATGTCTTTCGGATCACCTATACCTATACCTATCCCACCAGTTCATCTGCGCGAGTCAGTGGAACGTTTGATGCCGCGACTTTGAAGGAAGGTACGTACAAAATTCAACTCCAGCATCCCATCTCCAACAAGAAGAGTAATGTGCTGAACTTTGTGCTGCGCCCATCACCTCCACCTCATATCGGGTATGTCCGAAACTCCAATTACTATTTCTTTGATATTGGAACTCAAAAGTCGTATTCGATCTATGGTGGAAATTTTCCCAGCAGCGCATTCTTACGCAAAGGCCTAAGTACTTATCCCTTGACTGGAACTTCTTCGTTCCGCCGTTCCTTGGTGTTTGATACAAAGGGTATGACGGAGGGGCATCTTACCGTCACCATGCAGGGACCCAACGGAAAATCATCATTGCCCTTTTCCATCGCACTCTCTAAGCGAGGTGGTAAACCGACCATTACTCACGTGTATGGATCAAGTACATCAACTCCAATGTATCCCAACCGTTCCTACACACTCTACGTTTACGGCTTTAACTGGCCACGGACCTCGTCACCCACCATATATCTCGATGGAAAAGCCATAACGAACTCTCGGTACTGCTATTATAGGGGATCTTATTACCAATATTGCACCTTCCGTAGCTTCAGCACGGCAGGGATGAAGGCAGGTAAACACACGGTTCGCTATGAAGCTACTTACAGTGGCAAACAATACAAAACAACGGACTATGAGTTTTACCTCGCAAAATCTCCACCCCCATCCATTACATCGTTGAGCCCCAGTAGCGTCACACACGGATGGAAAGGAACAGTTACCGTTTATGGTTCGGAGTTCGCAAACGGAGCTTTTGTAGCGATTGGCCTCAGGACATTCCCCTTGCGCTATAGCTCGTCCTCTCGCGCCTACTTGGACTCGTTTGACACCAAATCATTCAAAAAGGGTGATGTGCTAAAGATGGTTGTGGTGAACCCAGATAACCAACGCTCTCAACCGTTCAACTTCTCCATAAAATAGGTGAAGAAGAGAGAAGGTGGAGCCTCGTTGAAGGGAGGTTGTGTTTTCTGTGGGAAGCATAGCCTTTAAAAACGTTCGTTTTCCCGTGAGGGAGGGAGAGGGCAGCGGTGATGAAGTATAGGCAAATGTTATGTCGATTTTTGGGAATTGGGCTTCTTGCTCTGGTGTTGTCTGGCTGTGTTTGGAAGAAAAATCACATTAAAATTGTGGATGGGCTCAAACTCCAGATCCGTAAGCTTCAACAACAAAGTGATACTTTTCAGGCGAAGTGGACCGTTACGAAGGGGAAGCTTGCAAGATCTCGGGTTGCCAACAAACGCCTGACACGATTCAAACAAAAGTTGGAGCGACAACTGGCAGCACTTTCTGAGGCACGGCAACGTTGCCTGGAGAATGTTCGGTCTTTGGCAGCCAAGCGTGGTCAACTGGGTGCTCGTTTGCAAGCCGCAATCGATCAGATCGAGCGGCTTCGGGCTCTGGCACAGCGCCGGAAAGCTCTCTTTGATCGCTTGCGTGCCTCTCTTCAAAATATGGTAAAAGCTGGAAAACTTCGTGTGAAAATGCGGAATGGGATGTTTGTTTTGCAGCTTGCAGAGAATATCTTATTTGACTCTGGCCGAGCTAATGTTAAACGAGCAGGAAAGCAAGCTATCACAGAAGTCACGACTTTGCTCAAAACGACCAAACGACGTTGGCAAGTGACAGGTCATACTGATAATCGAGGTCGTGCCAAGTTCAATTGGAGCTTGTCTTCCCGCCGTGCTTTGGCTGTCCTTATGGTCATGCTGAAAGCTGGAATGCCACCCAGTATGGTGTCTGCTGCCGGCTTTGGGCAGTTCCAACCCACTGCCGATAATGAGTCAAAGGAAAATCGAGCGCTGAATCGTCGCACAGAGATCGTTTTGGTCCCCAATCTTAAAGAACTCAAACTGGCCCAGCACTCCTCTCCTTTTTGGGTTTGTCACTCTCCTGTTTTGGCAAGTCGATAACCTGGTGGCTGCTAGCCTATCATTTTGACAAGCGTCGATGACGTGTATGATCCGATGTGGAAGCAGAGACTCTGGTTACGGATTTCCTAGCCAGCACCAAGAGTGCCAATCCGGGTCCCCTGAATCAGAGCTCGCTGTGCATCGAGGGCCATCGTCATGTCACGATTCGTCCGTCTCGACGGTACGATGTTCCGCCTGCGGGGGCGATCCTGTGCCTTCCTTGGCTCTGCTTGTGCTTTCCGTCGCCTCGCGACGAACAACGTGAATCGTTCGGGCAAGAGAACTCATTCAACACGTACTTGTGGTGATATGCTCGTTGTCTGACTCCTCTGACACGTTGTGACATTGGTTTGTGCTATTCTCTCTTCCACGACAGAATAAGGATATAGAGTTGAGCAGAACCAATGGAGCATAACAAAGTCATGGGAGAGAGATATGCCTGAATTTCCGGAAGTTAACGTACAAGTTCGTTATTTGCGCGATCGTATTGTTGGTTGGGTGATTAAGGATTGCGGCTGGAAAGGGAAAGCCCATCTTAAGGGGCTATCAGATGCAGAGAAAGATGCTGTGTGTGCAGAGTTGGCAGATCACAATGTGATTGAGGATGTGACACAGCGCGGAAAGCAGATTATTTTCCGTATGCGACGAGGAGTTGTGACTTCACATCTGATGTTCAAAGGACGCTGGAGTGTGGAGGGTGATCCATTTCTTTCCAACTACAAACGTCATCGCAATCCACCCAAAGAGAAGACCAATACCTTCTGGATGACGAATGAGCAGGGAGAGACGTTGTTTTTTAATGATCCTGATTATCGAGGTCATGTCCTTGCCTTTCCAGCGATCCAGGACCCCGCAGATGTTGAAAATGTGGCGAAATTAGGTCCCGAAGTTTTGATCCTTCCGGAAACGGATGCAGCTTTCTCAAAGCCATGGGAGTTGGGAGATTTTCAAAGCAGAGCTGCGAAGAGTCGCCAACCCATCAAAGTCTTTTTGTTGGACCAAAAAAAGCAGTCTGGGATCGGTAACGTTTATGTTTGTGAAGCTTTGTACCAGACTCGGATCAGTCCATCACGACCGGCAAGTTCTCTTTCTTCGGATGAAACAACAGCACTCTTCAACGCAGTGCGTCATGTGATCCAACAAGCCATTGATACAGATCTGGATTACGAGCGGTTTGTGATGATTTACAACAAGGGAGAAGATCCTCTTGGAAATCCTGTATCCAAAGACAAAGTGGGAGGTCGAGATACCTATTGGGTTCCTGCCTTACAAGAGTAGCCCAAAGAACCAAAAAACACGTGAAACCCTGATCCCACCGTGGGTGTTGTTCATCCCATCGAACGAGAGGCTTCGGCAGTCTCGTTCTTTAGGAACTCATCACTAGACCACAACCAACCAAGTGTGATCATCCCAAAGAAGTGGGCAGTGGCCATATACAAGAACAAATAGGCGGGCCAGAACAGAGCACTGCTGAGGGCGAGTAGATAGAGGCTGGCAGGATAAAACATACGGCGATCGTAAAAGATGCCAAACAGACCGATGAATTTAAAGAAGAGCACAAATTCGAGGACCGCTGTTTGGCGAAAGGGTAGCTCCAACGACAACACAACAATTCGTTGTACCAAAAGCACAATCACCAACAAGCTGAGAAGCTGGATGACTTGGCGATTGGCTTTGTTTCGCAGTAAGCTTTTTCGCCCGAGATAGGTTGATATCGCGAGCACAACAGCAAAAATCAAATTCATTGCAATGAAGTCGGTATGATCGGGCTTATACCATTTCAACGATTCCGCCAGGTATAAGCACAAGGGAAATATCCCCCAGATTGCCCCAATGATGAGGGCGATGCCTTTGCGAGCGTTTGCGCCAATCCGGAGGTCCGTTTCGTACGCCAGGGTTTCGAGTGATTTAAGATGCTCTCGTTTTTTGTCGAGCGATTCTTGAAGTTCATTCAACCGTGTTCGGAGCTCTGGCTGTGGTTCTGCAAACTCAGCCAACCATCTCGCTGCAGCTTTTGTATTCTCCTGCTGCATCTCATACTCAAACATGGTCAACAACAATTGGTAAAGCAAGTCCTTGGCTTCCTGGTTTTCCGGCCAGATCTCCAGAGCATGCTGCAACCCAAAGTGGCAGCGTCCAAACTGGTTGTAGAGTTCCTGTTCATCCAGTTTGGTTGTGGTATCATACAAACGCTCTGTGAGAGAGTTTAGATCTTGTTTACTCCGAGTGCTGAGATTGAGAGACTCACGGTGCAAGAGATAATTTTGGAGTGCCTGTCGAAACGCTGCAACGCTTTCGTAGCGTTCTTCGGGAACAGCCTTCATCGCTTTGTGACAAATTTGTACTAACAAATTGGGGACGGAAGGAGCATACTCTTGTGGCTCTGAACGATAGATACTGAAGAGGGACTCCAGGAGAGTTGGTTTGCTGTGGGGAGGGGCTCCTGTGATCAGTTCATGGAGCAGCGCACCCAACAAATATACATCGGTTTGGGGGCCGAGAGCTTCGCTGTTTCCACGAGCCATCTCAGGAGCCATATAGGCGGGAGTTCCCGCAACTCCCTGAGCCTCTCGTGCCAGTGGCATCTTGCCGCGGTCCGACTCTGCCAGACTCACTGCAATCCCCCAGTCGAGAACATATACCTCTCCAAAACCACCGATCATGATATTCTCGGGCTTGAGATCTCGATGGATGATGTTTTTGCTGTGGGCAAACTCCACTGCATTACAGGCCTGAATTAATGTTTGGATATGCCACTCCAGAGTCGGTTTTTGGCCTTCTTGGTGGTTGGGAGCTTGAGCATTTTCATGCAAGATATCGTGCCAAGGGAGGCCTTCAATCCGCTTCATTACCAGCATAGGCTGGCCTTTTCGATCCTTACCAAGCTGATACACAGGTACAATATTGGGATGCTCCAGTAAGCCAGTGAGCCAGGACTCTTGTAGGAGTCGCTCGGAGGTCTCTTCTGCATTTTCCCCAGGGAGAGCCATCTTTACAACAACTTCTCGCCTCAGAGACACTTGATCGGCCACATACAACCGACCCATCCCGCCTTCCGCAAGCTTATGTTGGAGTGCAAGCTCCGCCAACGGGGACTCCATCTCTTCCCACTCATCGCTTCCTGTCACATTCAACTCAGGCAGGACAACACCCGGGGAAAGATACGAAGCATCTGGACCTTCTGTGCTGAGATCTTGCACTCCTTCCTGGACCTCTACATCCAACTTCTTACGCAAAGTCATGGTTTGCTTTAAGTTATCGGGACGAGGGTCTAAAAGTATAGGAGTCCACAACTCTTTGACGTCGTCAAAGGAGCGTACCACTCCATCATCTAAAGCCGCTTCTGCTCTCTCTTCTGCGATTGCTCCAGCCTGCTCATCGGCCTTTTCCATTTGTAATAGTGTATGTTCAAACGATGATTTCATCGATACTCTTTTCTCCTTCACCACACCTGCCAAATTACGTTGTAGACCCCACCGTCATCGATGGAAGTCCAGTCCCGACGAAGCACAGCCCAAGCTAATTACAATGCATGATCGTAGACGAAGCACAGCTCAAGCTAATGATAACGCATAATCGTAGACGAAGCACAGCCCAAGCTAATTACAATGCATGATCGTAGACGAAGTACAGCCCAAGCTAATTACAATGCATGATCGTAGACGAAGTACAGCCCGAGCTAATCACAATGCATGATCGTAGACGAAGCACAGCCCAAGCTAATGATAACGCATAATCTTAGACGAAGTAGAGCCCATTATCATGCATGATCATGCATGATTTTTTACCAGGGCTATGAATCTTCATATTTTATGGTCTCTTTGCAGTCGACGTATCGATCTATTTTTTAGATTGTGGAATAAGTATGTCTATTGAAATCGTATCAATGCCATTTGTTTTAATAGATATTTGTATTTCTGTCGATGGATTGAATTGAGCATGATTTGAAATAAATATTCATTTATTTCATGGCATTGACTGTTTTTATGATAAAGTATATCAGTTTAGTAGGAGATATGCCGTATTCATTGTTTAGTTGATAGATAAATAATGAGGTCTCTTGAGGCCGATTCACAACAGGAGGTTCATGATGGCAGAGCAATGTAAAGAATGTTCAGGTTCCGGTGCGTACAAATGCAAAGAGTGTAAATCCGTGTATTGTTTTACGCATGTGGATGATGGATTTGAGATGTCGGGTTCGGACGGAGCAAAGTTTAATTGTCCTGAGTGTAAGAAGAAGACCAAGATCGAAAGTCTTGTGAAGTAACAAAAACCCGAACCTGTGATTGATGCTCGTAACAAGCGTCGATGATGGATGGGAGCGGTTATTTCATAACTTGAGCATTTCAAGTTGTGTCTGTGAGTCTCTCCAGGTCTCCCCCAACGTATTCGTTCCATTTGTTTGGTTGCAAACAAAGCGAGTCGCTTCAGTCTCCCCTGTGGAGACGTTTCCCCCCAACGTATTCGTTCCACTTGTCGGGTAGCAGGGTCCAGGGTTCGAACAGGTCAAGCCCATCAGTGCGAAGTCTCAAATCGTTCAGCCTTGCTATTGGTGTTTCAACAAGAAGCTCCTCTCTCTAAAAGAAGTCTGTTGATAACTGGTTTTGTCGTTGGAAACGTTGAGAAGCCAGGTTGATGAGTTTATCGAGGAGGAGGCTGTAGGAGAGGCCGCTCTCCTCCCAAAGTTTGGGATACATACTGATTTGAGTAAAGCCTGGCAAAGTGTTGACTTCGTTGATGAGGAAGGTTTGGTCTGATTCACGTAAGAACATATCGACACGGGCCATTCCCTCTAGACCGAGGGCTTGGTAGGTTTGAATGGCAATCTTTTGACCTTCACCTCGCTTTTCGTCATCAAGTTGGGCAGGGATTGCGAGCAGGGCACCGGATTCATCGAGATATTTTGCTTCATACGAATAAAACTCTGCTTGGGGAATCACTTCGCCAAAGGTCGATGCTTGCGGGACCTCGTTTCCCAACACAGAGCACTCTAGTTCACGACCTACAATAGCCTCTTCTACCAAGAGTTTAATGTCATACTTAAATGCATCATCAAGAGCAGCTTCAAATGTCGCTGCATCTGTGACTTTGTGGACTCCGACAGACGAGCCTGCATTGGCTGGTTTCACAAAGCAGGGCAGACCCAGTGTCTCGACAATCTGATCAAAGCGGATCTCTGACCGTCGGCTGCGATGAACTGTCACCGAACGAGCACTGGGAATACCTGCATCACGCAACAATCTCTTGGCAACATCTTTGTCCATTCCTACGGAAGAACCGAGTACATCAGCACCCACATAGGGGAGTCGGGCGATCTCCAGTAAACCTTGCATGGTTCCATCTTCAGCGAAGGTTCCGTGCAGCACAGGAAACATCACATCGATTGGGAGAGGTTGGGGAGGGCTGGTCAGCCGTAGAAGTTGTCCTTCGGCGTGACCCGGCAGCACTGCAACGGCTTGATCGGGTGAGGGTTCGGGTAAGGTGACAGTCTTGGGGTCACTTGACATCTCCATCAGCATCGATTGTGGATACCAAAACCATCGACCCTCCTTGTCAATGCCGATCAGGGTGATCTCG
This sequence comes from Myxococcales bacterium, assembly GCA_027005175.1. Classification (GTDB taxonomy): domain Bacteria; phylum Myxococcota_C; class UBA6777; order UBA6777; family UBA6777; genus M3003. The sequence goes on along the minus strand of JALTMC010000588.1, from coordinate 2,245 downwards.
TACTTTTCCGGATTCAATGCCTGCACTACATTCTTGGCAGAACGCAAAGACACCTCATGCTCAGCAGAACGTCCACCCATCAGTACACCAATACGAAGCTTTTTACTCATGATTAACCTCTATGCTTGTTCTGTGTTCTGCATTTTATTCCAGGGATTTGAACTCTAAGAAACACACCTCTTTTACCTCGTACCATCGGTTGCTACAAGTGGTCCCGACTCGATATCGTGCCGGGGGTTTTCTTCTTGGAACAACCCTGTTATTGGAAGGACGTGGTTTGGGTTTGTAGGATGACAAACCCACAAACAGTCTAACAGAGAGAGCGGAATGTTGACAAAAATGTGGAGAACGATGGATGGGTGAGAAAGAGAAGGACTTTGCGTCTCTCAAAGAAACAGAGCAGGACGTTTCGGAGTGTGCTCATGTGTTTGATGATGGGAGTTACGAGAGGCGGAAAAAGGCTTCACGTCTTTTTGCGATGTTTGCTGTTGTCGTCCTTGCTGTGTGGGGTGCGTCATTTTTTCAGCGTGTGTTTCCCCATCGTGTTGAGGTACGTTATATCTACAGGGATGTTCCCCATGTTCAACGACTTACAAAGGTCTCAACGGTGGTAAGGGATGAGGAAGGGGTCCTGGGAAGAGCGGCATTTTTTCATTATGCTCCTATCTCCAACCGGGGAGAGCGATATTTTCGGAAACAGACGCTCAAGTTGGCAAAGGGAGCGTATAACGTGAGTGTGGTGCTTCATTACAAAAAGGGCTCTTCTCGAACGTTGGCAACTCGACTGACGATTCGGGGCGCAGGTCGGTATTATATCTATCTCAAACATGCCAAGTGATAGGTCTTTTGGAAATGGGACCATGTTGGACAGAGCATTGGGCAGTCCCATTGGGAGCTCAAACATGCCAAGTGATAAGTCTTTTGGAAAAGCTTCAGCAGTGTTGAGTTTGGCTGTTGTTCACGGTGAGCTTTCTACTTTTTGAGAGGAGAGATTGTTGAAACAAGGAACCTTTGGTTGTCGTGACTCTCACGATCGGATAGGCATCTTAATTGCGCAGTTGGGTACACCGGAAGAGCCAACAGGACCGGCATTGCGTAGCTACCTTAAGGAGTTTTTATGGGATCCAAGAGTGATTGAGGTCAACCGTGTTCTGTGGTGGTTTCTTCTCAACGGTGTGATCTTGAACACTCGACCCAAGAAATCGGCAGCTTTGTACCGACGTATCTGGACTGACGAAGGCTCTCCGTTGTTGTTGATCACCAAAGAGCTGACCTCTCTTGTTGAGGGAAAGCTCAAGCAGATCGAGCCCTCGGTGGAGGTGGCCTTTGGGATGCGATATGGCTCTCCTTCTCTCGAAGCCGCCATTGACCAATTGTGTGATTCAGGTTGTACGAAGATCCTACTTGTTCCGATGTATCCGCAGTATTCGGGTCCAACCACAGCCTCTGTTTATGACGCCGTCTTTCCTCACTTACGGAAGCGTCGCTCTGTTCCGACGTTGCGGGTGGTTGAGCCTTATTATGCTCATCCCGGCTACATTGAGGCTCAGGCGTCTGTGATTCAAAAGGCGTATGAAGGTTTTGAACAACGCCCTGAAAAACTCCTCCTTTCGTATCACGGTGTACCGGAAGCCTATGTGGAAAAAGGCGATCCCTACTGCTGTCAATGTGCGGAGACAACACTAGCCTTGAAGTCCCAACTGAAAGGCTTTAAGGAGGATGAGATCCTTCATACCTTTCAATCGCGCTTTGGTCGTGACCCATGGCTCACCCCCTATACCGACGAAACGGTCAAAGAGCTTGCAGAACAAGGCAAGAAACATATTGCGATTGCGTGTCCGGGGTTTCTTGCTGATTGCCTCGAAACTATCGATGAAATAGGGTATGAGGCACAGGTAGAGTTTGAAGCACATGGTGGCGAGAAGATCCATCTGATCCCCTGTCTTAATACCGATGCATTGTGGGTCGAGAACTTGACTCACATTCTTGTCGAAGAGCTGGGCTCGTGGCTTGAAACGGCGAAACGCAGTCAACAAGGTAGCTGTCTTGTTCGTTGTCCTGTCGCGCAAGCCAAAACGAAGCTTGCATCTTCCTGACAAGCGGTTTCAGTGGGAGATGGATGGTTTCAGTGGGAGATGAATTGTTTTTCAACAAGTCGTTTGTAGATACCGTCGTGGTTTAAAAGTTCGTCATGTGTTCCACTTTGAACGATCTTTCCTTGTTCGAGAACAACGACTCGGTGAGC
>JALTMC010000587.1 GCA_027005175.1 Myxococcales bacterium | reverse complement strand
AAGCGACTTCGCCTACGTCGATATTGACGACGCAACCGCTTTCGTTTGTATCGAAGATATCGAGACTTCCGTCGAGCAGGACTTCCCTTGGAAAGAGAAGTCCCTCTCGCGTACCGGGTGCGTTGTTTGCGCGACCTGATTCGCCGAGCTTTACGACGTTTCCAAGTACCTGTTTGCTGCCTCGTCGCTCCTACAATAGGTTTATCTTCCATTTCGGGAGCCTGTCGAGCAGCCGGAGGAGTTGGTGCAAATGCCTTGTTTGGTGCAAACCCTTCTGGTTTTGTAGGAACTTTTTGCAGATTGTGTTGACTGACACGAGGAGGTGCTACCGCCTGACGATCATCAGCCAAAGAGTCCATCTTTTTTCTGATTGTGGGCTTGGTTTTGCCAGGAGCCGAAAGACGTGCCACAGGTGCTGTCGGTGTTGTTCCAATGGCTTGTCTCTCTGATTTTGCTTTGTGGCTCGGACGGAGCACGGCAAATTTGTTCATGTTTTTTTGGGTCACAAAGACAGCACCCACAACAAGAACGATGGTACAAAACGCCATCACAGGTTTGAAGGATGGCATCGCAAACAGACGCTCCAGCCAGCCCATGGTGGCTTGCTCTTCCACAAAGGGAGGTTGGGCGGGCACAGGGTGGATGTCGCGAGCCATTGCCAGGATCTTCTCATCGAGAGAAGCAGGAGGCTCGTACAACGTTGTGTGAAGCGCAAACAGCATCCCCTCCTGCAGAACTGTCAGCTGTTGGGCACGCTCTGGAGAAGATGCAGCAAACTCACGAACCTCTTGCGCCTGGTCATCCGACAAGAGACCTTCTACATAATCGATTAAAAGTTCATTATACTTTTGGTCATTCATGATTCGTTCAAATCGTCCGCTGAAAAGCCCATTTTTTGGAGTTCGTCACGCAACTTCGCAAGAGCATAACGCATCCGACTTTTGGCTGTATTCTCAGGGATACTAGCAACTTCAGCGATCTCCTGGTAAGAGAGATGAGCCACCATTCTCAGCATAAACGTCTCGTATTGATCTTTCGGCAAGGTTTGTACAGCCTGCTCCAGAGCCTTCTGAATTTGCTTGCTTGCCGTAAAGCGCAAGCCACTCAGGACCTGGTGGTCAGCCATTTGGTCACCGATCGTCGTTCCCGATTCACCGAGGACTTGGTCCGTTGATGTCGAAGGACCTCGCACCCCGGCCCGTCTGTACTCATCAATGCAACGATTGCGTGCGATGGTGTACAGCCACGTCGTAAACTTTGCTTCACGAACGTACCCTGAAGCGTTTTGGATAATCTTGAGAAACACCTCCTGCATCAACTCTTCCGCCCGATGTTGCGACTTAACGGAGCGAAATATAAAGTTATAGAGGGGCCTCTTATGCCTGAGAAACAGGCACTCAAAGGCACGTTGATTCCCACTGTTGAAGTGAGCCAACAGTTCTTCATCCGTCAGCCTTTCCAGGACCTGCATAGTGAGAACCGTAACACCCACTCCCAGTATGATGAGAACGCAGAACGCCAACAAAAGTTTTTCCTCATGTTTTAAATCAGTTCAAAGTTCAAAGACCTGCACCCACACTCCGAACCCCAAGAGAGCCTTGATTAGCTTTTGTACAACGCTCTTCTATCGGGCTTGAACCCAAATAGTACCTTATCTTGTCTTATCATCCTTTAGCTTTTGTACAAAGCTCTCCTATCGGGCTTGAACCTACGCTCTCCCCACAATTTCAGAACGAATTTTTTCCATACTACATATAAATTCACAACATTCACAAGGCAAGAGATCGTTACTCTTTTGACTTTCGACTTTTACCTTTTGACTATTATGCCCTGCTAGCATAGTCTCTGCATGCCTATTTTGCAACAATGGAATCTGAAACACTGGAACCCTATGAGCTAAGCGATAAAGGAAGACAATGCAGGCATTAGAATCAAAAATTCGCACAAACAACAAGACGTTTCAAGAGAACGATGCACATCATCGCAAACTGGCAGAGGAGCTGCGAGAACGCCTGGCTTGGGCTCGTGAGGGTGGTGGGGAGAAGCCTCGCAAGCGTCATGAAGATCGAGGCAAGCTATTTGTACGAAAACGGATTGACCGTCTGCTGGACCCAGGAACACCATTTTTGGAGCTATCCCCACTGGCCTCTTGGGGTCTCTACGACAACAAAGCTCCAAGTGCAGGGATCGTAACAGGGATCGGCATGGTTTCCAACCAGCCGTGCATGATTGTGGCGAATGATGCCACTGTCAAAGGAGGCACATACCTCCCTATGACAGTCAAGAAACATTTGCGTGCCCAACAGGTAGCACAAGAAAACCAGCTTCCCTGTATCTATCTTGTGGACTCTGGGGGAGCATTTCTTCCCATGCAAGACGAAGTCTTTCCAGACGTTGATGACTTTGGACGGATCTTCTACAACCAGTCTCAAATGAGCGCCCAGGGGATTCCACAGATCTCAGCCGTAATGGGGTCATGTACCGCTGGAGGTGCTTATGTCCCTGCGATGAGTGATGAATCTGTCATTGTTCAGGGGACAGGAACGATCTTCCTGGGAGGACCACCCCTGGTGAAAGCTGCCACAGGTGAGGATGTCACTGCCGAAGAGCTGGGCGGTGCTGACGTACACACCCGCATCTCAGGCGTGGCCGACCACCTAGCCCATGATGACGACGAAGCCCTACAACAAGTCCGTGATATCGTAGCGAGCCTGAACATCCAACGTACAGAAAATGTAGTTCGCCAAACCCCAGAAGAGCCACTCTACGCTCCCGAAGAGCTGTACGGCGTCGTTCCCAGCAAAATAAGTACAGGCTACGACGCTCGCGAAGTCATCGCTCGAATTGTAGACGGCAGCAAATTCCGCGAATTTAAATCCCGCTATGGCACAACACTCCTCTGTGGATTCTCACATATCTACGGATATCCCGTTGGCATTATTGCCAACAACGGCATCCTGTTCAGTGAGTCGGCCCTCAAAGGTACTCACTTCATTGAATTGTGTACCGCTCGTCGAATCCCCTTGCTCTTTTTGCAAAATATAACAGGCTTTATGATCGGTCGTCAGTACGAAGCCGGCGGCATCGCCAAAGATGGTGCCAAGATGGTACATGCCGTATCCAACGCCGCTGTCCCAAAACTCACTGTAGTCACAGGTGGCTCCTTTGGTGCAGGCAACTACGGGATGTGCGGTCGCGCTTACAATCCACGCTTTTTATGGATGTGGCCCAACAGTCGAATCAGCGTCATGGGTGGCGAACAAGCTGCCAATGTACTCCTAACCGTGAAACGTCAACAGGCCGAAAGCCGAGGAAAGCCACTCCCCTCTGCTGAAGAAGAAGAAGCCCTGCGCAGCGAGATCCTCAACAAGTACGAAACAGAAGGTAGTGCCTATTACTCCACCGCACGCCTCTGGGACGACGGCATCATCGACCCTCCCGATACCCGGCACGTTCTAGGCCTCGCCCTCTCCGCCTGCCTGCAAAAGCCCGTACCCCCCACACAATTTGGTGTATTCCGAATGTAAACACCCCGCTCCCAAGCCACTCCCAAGCCACTCTCAAGCCACTCCCAAGCCACTCCCAAGTCACCATCCAACTTCCACACCGAGATCTGCAACCGTTTGGATACAATGGTTCAAAACAGACGAGCAGGAATGGATTCCATTTTGTGGCTTGCTGTTCTCAACCACACACAA
>JALTMC010000586.1:3938-13574 GCA_027005175.1 Myxococcales bacterium | reverse complement strand
CCTCCCCGACGAGACTCCCCTTCCACCAAAACCTCCTGAACAGAGCCGATCAAGGCTTCATTCTTCTCTTTTGCGATTTCTGCCTGGCGATCTTGCAGTTTGTGAAGCCGTCGCTTCTTTTCCTCTTCCGAGATCTGCTCTTTCTTGCGAGCCGGAGTGCGTGGTCGTGGGGAATACATGAAAGAGTACAACTGATCAAAGCGCACCCGCTCGATCAGATCCATGGTCTGTTCAAAGTCCTCCTCTGTCTCTCCGGGAAAACCAACGATCACATCCGAAGTCAGCGCGATGTCAGGGCAGTTGGCACGCAGCGCATCCACCCATGACATATACTGTTCACGAGTGTGACGTCGGTTCATCCGATACAGGACCTCATTGGAACCCGACTGAAATGGCATATGAACATGCTCACACAAGGTCGGAACAGAGCCGTCATAACAAGAGACCAAGTCAGGCCCAAAATCACGCGGATAGGGAGAGGTATACCGCAGGCGAAGCAATCCAGGGGTGCCATCAATCGCACGTAGCAAGCGAGCCAACTCCCAGGTATCATCGTTATTCCAGCCTCTCCAACGATAGGACGTCACACTCTGTCCCAACAGCATGACTTCACGTACGCCATTGGCGCACAACCGCTTGACCTCTTCCACAATATAGGGTGCGGCACGGTATCGTTCACGCCCACGTACATAAGGGACAATACAGAAGGAGCAGTATTTGTCGCAACCTTTCATAATGGTGACCATCGCAGTAAGCTCACCCGCCTCGACATTGGGCTCAATGTCGAGAAAGCGAACGTCCTCAGCACGATCAAAGTCAACCTCTACCACAGGTTTTCGCTTTGGTAGCTTTGCACCCACTTCAGGCCGCAGTTTTTTCAACATCTCAGGAAGTTCGGGGATATTGTCCGGTCCAAAGATCAAGTCCGTGAGAGGGGCACGCTTGAGCAGCGCGTCACCTTCCTGACGAGCAAAGCACCCTCCCACACCAATCACAAGATCGGGATTGGCTTCTTTGAGCCCACGATACGAACCAACCGTGCTCACGACCTTGTGCTCCGGCTTCTCCCGAACACTACAGGTGTTTACCAGAATAACATCAGCCTCTTCCGGTGTATCGACAGACTCATAACCCTCCTCCGACAACAGCATCTGAATCTTGCGTGAATCATGTGCGTTCATCTGGCAACCAAAGGTGTGGACATACACGCCAGGCTTGTCATGAGTATCTTTTGCAGCAGAGGACCGTTGTGCTTCCTCTGCGAGATTGGCCTGTGATTGCTCTTTTTGCATCATTTTACTCCCGTTGAATATCCTACATACGCAGACGCAAACTACTAGTATTACAAAGGATTCACAAAGAATGCTCCGTTCCCCTGTGAAAAGGTGCCGTATTCTGGCACCAGGACCCCTCCTTGTCAACCATTGTTCACTGCAAGACCGAGAAGAACACGTCAGTCCCTTGCAATCTACCTCCATTTTCCACTATCGTAGGGGTCACTTTCTTGGTCCAGATCAAAGATACATAATGCAAAGATGATGGAAATACAACAACAAGAAGCTATACAATTTGGCAACTATGAGATCTTTCGAAAGCTAGCCATCGGCGGTATGGCAGAGTTGTATCTCGCCAAACAGCGCGGCTTGGGTGGCTTTGAACGCACGATTGTTATCAAGTGTATCTTGCCACATTATGCGTCAGATCAGCACTTTGTCACCATGTTTCTCGACGAGGCTCGTATCGCCTCTTTGCTCAATCATCCCAACATCGTTCAGATCTACGAGATCGGCGAGGTCGGCTCCATCTACTACATCGCGATGGAGTTCATTCGAGGTCCCAACTTCAAGGCCTTACGCAAAGCTCTCTTTCAAGACGATGTCCCAAGCTACGGTCTCATCTCAGGGATCATGTCTCAGGCTTGTGCAGGGCTGCACCACGCTCATTGTGCCACAGATGAATATGGAAATCCGATGGCGATCGTTCATCGCGATGTTAGCCCCACCAACTTGATCCTGACTTACGAAGGCGGAGTCAAGCTGCTGGACTTTGGTGTTGCCAAAGCAGCGAGCAAAGAACACAAAACCAAAGCGGGTATGGTCAAGGGCAAATATCGCTATATGTCACCGGAGCAGATCCTGGCTTACCCACTCGACCACCGCTCCGATATCTATGCGCTTGGAGCCATCTTGTATGAGTTGTCAACAGGTGTGGTGCTGTTCCAGCGACGCTCCGAAGCAGAGACCATTCGCGCGGTTTACATGGACCCCATCATCCCACCCAGTGCCATGGTCGCAGAGGGATACCCTGCCCAAATGGAACACATCGTCATGCGAGCGTTGGAGCGAGACCCAGGACAACGCTACCAAACTGCTGATGAAATGCGCCGTGACCTTGAACAGTTCATGAGCACGCAAGAGATGTATTATGGCCCACAACAAATCGCTGAAAGCCTTCAGAGCTTGTTCTCGCAGTCGTTTGAACTAACCTTGTCAGGCGGTGCAGGCAACGAACTCACTCGCAGTGACTTTGCTCGCTTTGGTGTCGCAGCCCCAGCCACAAGCCCACAAGTTCACGCACTGCCTACCGACAACCCGGAAGAGCTCACGTCGCCTTCGGCAAATCCCTCGTCACCCTCGTCATTTCAGGCTCCCCCAATGGGCTCCTCCCCTCACTCCTTTTCACACAGTCAAGCCAACCCAGCACCTTCGTTCCACAAACAAACCCAAGATCTCAAGAAGATCCCTTTTGCTTCCTCACAATCTGTCGCAGGCTCCCCCCCGGATCGCTCCGGAGCTTACAGTATAGGGACAGCAGACTCCATCGGCGGCACCCCCAACCCACAGGGACCTGCTTCTTTCCGCTCTTCTTCTGGCATCCAACAACCATCGTTTGCTCATCCCCACCTCCAAGCTCCTGTCGGTATTCAAGAACCCTCCCAACAACCGAGAGAAACCGAGCCAAAGCCACAACGTCGCTGGCTCTTGCCAGCCTTGTTCTTGCTTGTGACTCTCATCGGCCTTGGACTCACTTGGGCACTCTTTTTGGGACCCGACCCTGACGCCTTGGCAGAAAAACAGCTTCAGGAGATCACACAGCTCACTCAGCAAAAAAAATGGACAGAAGCCCACCAGCTTTTGCAAAAAGTGCCTGCTACCAACCTATCTGCTCGTTTGGCACAGCGTCATAGCGCACTGCAAAAACAGATACAATGGGGGCGGGATTTCATGAAAGCCCAACAACTTCACCAACAAGGTCAGAACAAACAGGCTTTGCGGTTACTCCGGGCTTTACGAGAGCAGTCCCCCCAACATCCCAGAGTGCTAGCTCTTTTGAAAACGTGGGAGAAGCCTTCCTCCCCACTCATCAAACCCTTGCCTGTACGTCTACAGCCACCCGCTCGACAAGACGATGTGGAGACGCCACCAAAGATCGTACGCAAACAGCCTGTACGACGACGCAAGAACCGACGACGCAAGAACCGACGACGCAAGAACCGACGACGCAAGAACCGACGACGCAGACGACACAAGCACCGACGACGTCCCAAAGTCCGTCGCCAAAAGCCAGTTCGCCGTCGTTTGTTGGCCTTTGTCCCTCGTCGTGTCGAGCCCATTCGACGACCCCCCCAACGCCCAGGAGTGCTGTTTGTGCCTGCTCTTCCCATGGCTCGTGTGGATGTCGATGGACGATTGTTTGGGTTTACACCCATCAATGGAAAATCTATCCCTGTAGGTCGCCATACCATTCGCATCTCAAAGTCGGGTTATCATACCGTTCGACGCTCCATTCAAATTCGAGCGGGCAGACGACTGGTGCTGCCCATCAAGATGCGTCGGAGACAGGTGGACCCCCCCCCCATACGACGCGCCGTGCGTAAGGGTCCCAAACCGAAAATGGCATTTTCAGCCAGTCATCTTCCACGCCAAAAAACCCTACGAATTTATATCTCGGATCGTCGCGGCATTGGCGGGAACACGTACACCTATCAGTTCCGCAGTTTGAGTTCGCGGATCGAACGAGATTGTCGCCGCTTGCTTGGCCCCGATTTCTCAGTACGAGGAGTCACCACGCCATTGCAACGCTATATCCGTCGAATTGCAACCCTCTCCGGGCGAGAGCGAATGACGGTTTATCCCCGCGCCATCGCCTATGTCATCTACAAACAGTTGACACGGGGCCGCAGCCGGAGCCGCGTATCACAACTTCTGGTCTCCTATCAGAAACGCAATAAGTTCAAGCGCTATCGCAACAAATAGGCAGTACTGATGTGCCTTTTCGGTTCCTCCCACACACGCTCACATTCCTCGCTTGTTTCTCCTCAAAGCTACCACTTGGTTTTGATGTATATCTTTTGCTTGCTTCTGGTCTTACTTTCAAGCCCGGCTCAAGCAGCCTCCCTCAATCCGTTTAAGTTCCAACATACACCACCAACCACAGTGGCTCAGGGTCGCAGCTTAACCTTGATCGCTAAAGCTGAAAACAATGACGATCTCGAAGATGTATATCTCTACTATCGACAACCGAAGTGGAAGAGATATCGATTCTTAAAGATGCAACTGTTTGGAGGAGACCGTTACCGCGTCACTCTCCCCATACAAGTCATCATCCAACCCGCCATTGAATACTATATCGTTGGTTCCGACGTTTCGAACAAAACCCACTTTTTGTTTGCCTCGTCCACTCACCCTCACCGCGTGCAAGTGAAGTACCCAACAAGTCCCCAACGCTCCTCCGGTGGCCTCTCCAGAAAAGAGATAGCCTCAACATCATCGCGCTCGAAACCCATCGTTACACGCGATGAAGAGCTGGTCTACTCAGCATCGCGTCGAGAGCAGCGTGTACAAACAGCTCCTGCGGTGGTCACCGTCATCACCGAAGGAGAGATCCAGGCGGGAGGTTATCGCACAGTGCTGGAGTTGCTTCGCTATGTGGTTGGAATGAGCATCAACAACAACGGTCACTGGGCCGACATCGGTATGCGAGGTCTCAACCCCAGGGTTGGTTATGGTGACAAACTTTTAATCCTGCTCGATGGACACAACATGAGCTGGCGTCAGTTTAACCGCAACTACCTCAATCCGTCGTGGGTCAGCGTCGATAATATCAAACGCATTGAGATCATTCGGGGTCCGGGCTCTGCGATGTGGGGCGCGAACGCCATCAGTGGCGTTATCAATATTATCACCAAGACCGCCTCAAGTCTCAATGGTATCGAGTTTTCGGGAGGCTTAGGAACATTGAGCAAGACCTACTTTCTAACACTCCAGGGAGGACAAGAGCTTTACAGAGGGCTGCGTTTCCGAGCCTCCTTTTCACTTCATCGAGAGAATCGCAGCCCCATCCTGGCCCCCATCCGAGAGTTTCTTCTGCTCAATGACAGTGATTACAGATACCTCAACAACAACACCACTACTGGCAAATCGTATGACCGCACAAGATATGTTCCAAAGGGAGATGAATACTTTGCACAAACCTTTTATGCTTGGCTGACCTGGCGTGGAGTCAGCCTCAGCTTTCATCAAAGCCGGTATGATCCAAGTGCTCCCCTCAGTACATTCAGCAAGATCGGCGGAGATGACAGCCGCTTTGTCACCGATCGTTACTTTACCAAGTTGTCCTGGACCACTGCTTTAAGTACTTGGGGAACCATGTTGCTGTGGGCTTCTTTTGACCACTATCAATTCGCCCAAGGAACAGCCTACGAAGCCAACCCCTTCGATGCAAAGGCCCGCTCCCTGGTGAAGATGAATGCCCGAGACGCCCGCTTTGAAACAGGTGCACAGTTCTCCGCTATGCTCTTCCCCTTTCTCACACTCTCCACCGGCCTAGACTTTGAATACATCGACCTTATTCGCTGGAACTTCCCCCAAGTATTGATACAAAATAAGCTTCCTATACCCCAATTTACAAACTTTCACTTTAGCGCGTTTGCCCAGGCCCAACTCAGCATCCAAAAGATCGTGGAATTCACAGCAGGTGGTCGCCTAGACTATGACCAACGGTATGGCCTTGTCTTCACCCCTCGCCTTGCGGCCACCTTCACTCCCGGCCATGGCCTCTACCTCAAAGCACTCTATGGCAACGCCTTTAAAGCACCATCCTTTAATGACCTCTATTACTTCCGCGCCAACGCATTCTATGGCAACCCCACCCTGCGCCCCGAGTCGGTGAATACTATGGAGCTACAAGTTGGTTGGTCCAAACGCCGACGAATCAGTGTCAGCCTGAACGGCTACCTTTCTCTGTTTGAAAATGTCATCGCTTACGCAACACGCGAGAAAGATCAAACGATTACAGCACCCAATGCATTCCCCAGAAGCCAGCTACCCAACGGAAGCGATAGCTACCAACAAAAAGACAATACTTCGGCTCTCACCCTCTACGGTGGAGAGCTAGAGTTCCGAGTCTATCCCATCAAAGGGCTTCAAATACACGGTGGGTTCGGCGTATTTTTCGGCCACATAGGAACCCTAACCAAGCCCAAGGGAGAGTTGACCTACACCGCACGTTGGAGTGGAAATCTCACCGCCTCGTACCGATTTCAAACCGGACCTCTGCGCTGGCTGGTCTCCATGGGCGGTGTCTTTGTAGGCCCGAAACCCGTTCCAGCCACAGCCTTCAAAGAAAGTAACGGACAGTTCGCCACCAACACACAAGGAAAACCCATCTACCTCCCCTACTGGACCAACGACCCCACCGCCGCAGCCAGAAAGGGAATACCACTCGACCCCACAACCTCAACCCCAACCTATATCCGTACCTTCATGACCGTTCAACTGCTCCAACTACTCCGTCATATCGACATCATCGTACGACTCGACAACTTCCTCAACCTCGACCTCTACGACGCAGGCCGCGACTTCCTCTACCCTCAAAAGAAACTCGACCTGATGCTTCACCTACGCATCAAATATTAGAGAGTAGAGCGACCAACAGCCCAACTGCCTCACCTACGCATCAAATATTAGAGAGTAGAGCGACCAACAGCCCCATTAAAAGAGTCCCAGTGCCATCAGCCCCCATTGGTTGGAGTACATGGTTCGGTCGAGGAGGTACCATTGATGAGGGAAGCGGCGATAAAAGCTCTGAATATACCGAAGCCGGCGAAGGTATTCTTTCTTTTTCTTGGGAAAGAAGAGAGAGAGAAAGCGATAGCGACCCAGCCATGTGGCCAGGCTATGACGATGAAGTTGGTGGCTGATATGCATCGATCGAAACAGTTGTTTTGGCTCTTTCTTTTGCTCAAAGATGTTGTGAACACGCCAAAAGTGACTTTGTCGCCCAAGAGTCAAGTCACTGGTAGCTAAAATCCCCTGTGCGCCGAGAACTCGCCACCAGAATTGAGCTTTACGAGTCCTTTTGGACAGAGACTTACCTTCCAATATGGCTTGCAAGCGCTTGACAATGGAGACGCGAACCTTCTTTTTTTTCAACGCTTGAAGCAACACACGGGCCTGTTTGGGATGGCTCGACATCGCGGAGTAAGTGAGATAAAGCAAGCTGACTTTGTCATTCTGTTGTTTGTGATAAAGGCTGAACCAACGATAGGCTTGCTCTCCACGCTGCTGATGAGAAGCCAGTATCCCAAGGTACAACAAGGGAGGTGCAAAGGTGGGGTCGTGCTTGTGAATCGATTCTAACTCTGAAATGGCTGTCTCCCAATCGTAAAGTTTAAGCTGTGAGAGAACACGATACATCCGAAGGTCACGGATCACTCTCTGGTGCGGAGTATTTGTTGGATGGGACTTCCAAGCAGGCTTTGACGTTGGGGATGTGGCCGCTCGCAGAGTTGGAGTAACCCGTCGCCGCGCTGAACCCTGTAAAGCAGGAGTTGACGTTGGGGATAGGCTCGAACCCTGTAAAGCAGGAGTTGATGTTGAGGATAGGCTCGAACCCTGTAAAGCAGGAGTTGGATTTTGCCTCACATAGCGAAGCAGCGCAGAATAGATGGAAGGGGCTAGAGGAAGATAGCGGATTTTGCTTGTATCCCGACGTTGAAACATTCCCAGAGTGGGTGCCCAGATACGATGTTCAAGAGCTTGCAAGACCTGGTGTAGCAGGCGGTAGGCCGAGCGCGTTTTGTGTTGTTCAAAGAGCCGCAAGCTCTTCATCATTCGGGCTAGCCAAGGAGAGTCTGCATAAGACAGGCTGTGTGTACGATGACTTGCAATCACCGTTGACCATGCTGCGTCTTGCAAAGAAGTCAGCCTTGACTGGGCCAGCAAACGCAATGTGGGATCTTTCGCAAAGCGAGCAGCTTGTTTGAGGTGTTGTGTTGCGCCCGATGTATCGGACAAAGCAAAGCAAGCCTCTGCACTCCACAGGTGCGAGAGGTACCACAAAGGCATCGACTCATAAGAGTGCTTGAGACTCTTCCACCGCTTCAACATACGGGAAAAATAGGTCAACGCCTGTTTGGGTTGTTTTTGGAGCATGGAAAGCAGGCCCATATGATACAAGGTGGTGCTTAACTCCGCAGGAAGTTTCCAGTTCCGAGAGGTTCGACGATCCCAGGCAGGATGTTGAGCGTAGGCTCGCAGAGCAAGGTTATAATGCATTTGGGCTCGCTTGGGCCAGCCTCCAAAAAATGCGGCATGACCAAGCCATACTCGCATCAATGTGGATTGTCGTTGCTGCGGAACATTCGGGAGAAGCCGATCTCCCCAGACTTTCAGCCATTGGAGTTGACCGGCCTGCAAGTAGAGATAGACCCGGTAAGCTTCCAGATGAAAGTCGGGAAACTGGTGCTCCAACCTCAGCAACAAAGCGTCCCACTTGCGCTGAACAGCAAACCATTGAGGCAGCTCTTGGTCCAACAGAACATCGCGAAGCGAACGTTCGATACGAGAGGTCGTAATGTGTTGCGTCAAGACTTGAGCAGCGCGTGTTTGAGCCAGCCGTCGAAGCAAAGGAGAGCGCATCACCTGATGGTAGATATCGAGTTTGTGTAGAGTTGCTCGTGAAGGCATGGAGGTGGGCCGAGGTTTTGTTTTTGGGACAGGTATCGTAAAGAGCAGATATCCAGGAACAAGCACCCATTGCCCCAAGAGCCAGAGACCACCGAGGAGCCCTAAGAGCAGAACTACTTTTCTTCCCCATTGCGGGGTTTTTGCTTTCATCACGTGATCGTTCCCACTTTGACTGCCAACAAGGCAATTGAATTCATTCACCCAACTGGGGTATATTGGCCAGCCTTTTGAATTTGTCAACGTGAGGACGAGATGTATCAGAAACGAATTCAGCATATTCATTTTGTGGGAATTGGCGGTATTGGAATGAGCGGCATCGCAGAGGTGCTGGTCAATCTCGGATACCAGATCTCTGGCTCTGACATGAAGAAATCAGCCAACACCCAGCGTCTGGCTGAGCTTGGTGCAACCATTCATATCAGCCATGATGAGGGAAACTTGGCACAAGCCGATGTTGTTGTGCTCTCCTCTGCCATCGGAAGCAACAATCCAGAAGTGATCGCTGCACGCCGTCGAAAGATACCCGTGATCCGACGCGCTGAGATGCTCGCTGAATTAATGCGACTCAAATACGGTATCGCTGTAGCCGGAACTCACGGCAAAACAACAACCACCTCCCTGGTCGCCTCGATTCTGGAGTATGCAGGCGTTGATCCCACAGTTGTCA
>JALTMC010000586.1:0-3928 GCA_027005175.1 Myxococcales bacterium | reverse complement strand
CGCCTCAATGCAACAGGCAACAATGCAAAACTGGGACAGGGCGAGTTTCTTGTCGCTGAAGCCGACGAAAGTGATGGCTCCTTTCTCAAACTCTCACCCACCATCGCAATCGTCACCAACATCGACCCCGAACATCTCGATCACTTCGGTGATATGGATAATGTACGCACTGCCTATCTCAGCTTCCTCAACAAAGTTCCCTTTTACGGCCTGAACGTTGTATGCCTGGATCACGAAGAGATCCAGACCATGCTGCCCAAGCTCGAAAAACGCTACATTACGTACGGACTCAACACACAAGCAGACATTCAGGCCAACGCCATCGAGTATGGTGCCGGAGAGACCTCTTTTGAACTGATCGCACACGGCAACTCGTTGGGCCGATTTAAGTTTGAGATGCTCGGACAACACAACGTCCTCAACTGTCTCGCCGCATGCGCGGTTGCCTTTGAACTGGAAGTTCCCCCCGAGCAAGTTCGTGAAGCCCTCGCTGAGTTCAGCGGTATACAGCGACGGTTTCAGTTCTGGCACAAAAGTGATGAACTCATGCTCGTGGACGATTATGCTCACCACCCCACCGAGATCAAAGCATCACTCGCAGGTGCCCGCTCTGCCTTCCGAGGCAAACGTGTCATCGCTGTCTTTCAACCCCACCGCTACAGCCGCGTGCGCGACCTGTACCAAGAGTTTGTCACATCCTTTTACCAAGCCGATGTCCTTTATGTCATGGATGTCTACGCTGCTGGCGAACAACCCATCGACGGCGTAGACTCCAAGAGCTTGGCCCAAACCATCACCGAACATGGTCACAACGATGTTCGTTATGTCTCTAGCCGTGACGAGCTGATGCAACAACTTCGAGAGATGTTGGATGGCGATGACCTTGTGATCACACTCGGTGCCGGAGATGTCTGGACCGTTGTACGCGATCTCGCTGAAGAGAAAAAATAGGCAGAAACGCCACAACACGAAAGAGAGAAATGAAGGTCTTTGCTTTTTCCAAAGCGTTGTATTCCACCTGGATTTATCTGGAACCCATGCGGTTATTGCTGGATGCTGGGGAGGGAATTAATTTTTTCTTGGAGGGTCGTATGCTGGCCTTTCGAGATCTGGCAATCACACACGCCCACACGGATCACTTTACAGGGTTACAAAACATCATCATCACCCGGTTGCGTGAGCAAGAAGTAACGGGAGAACCCATTCCCCCATTGCATATCTATTATCCTGCTGACAGCCATACACTGGTTCGATACTTTCAGTATCTCGAAGATGTTCTCTCCAAGTGGCCGGAGTTGGTTGTCTTGCAACCCATGGAACCCGGTGATACAGTCCAATTGCAGGGTGCTCGCAACCTCCATATGACCGCGATCAAAGCCAATCACCGAGTATATCGACAGACAGCTTTGTCTTATCGTGTGGAACAAAAGCGATATGCTTTAAAGCCCGAACTCGAAGGTAAACCACAAGCTGAGATCAACAAGATCGTCGCAGAACAAGGCAGAGAAGCTGTCACAGAACCTGTGATGCGAACTCTGGTCTACTATTCCGGTGATGGCAAACCTGCACTCGATGCGTTAAGCCGTCGTGCTTCATTGCATATCCAGGAGACCACCTTCCTGGAAGCCCATGCAAAAGCCGACCACGCTGGACTTCCCGAAGCGATCTCCCTGTTCCGTGAACTGGAAGCTGAACAGCTCCTCCTCTTCCACCTGTCCTCCCGCTACACCATGCGTGAGTTCTGGACCACCCTCGACAACCTCGTCCCCGACCCCATAGAGCGCGAACGCATCAAAGCCGTCAAACCCGGCAGCATGTTTGTCTACGACTTCACTATTCCAGGGTTTTAAAAAATCGCATCAACAAATCCACACCAACTCAAAACACTTCACATTCCGCAAATCTTCCGAAACTCTTCCTGTTTCTCTCTTTGACTTGACCTTCCTGCAATCATGGTTATCTCTTGCAGCACTGAATGATCGGAATGTCATACAGCCTTTGTGCTGCATGTTCATCTTTCGTGTTTTCGTTGCACCGTCACAAAACAAGACTCAGCTCTTTCCCAAGAGCCCATAATCGAAAACTGTAAACTTCAAACTTTCTACGAGGTATTTCATTATGTCATCGGAAGTCTTTTCATTTCAGGCCGAAACCAAGAAATTGTTGGATTTGATGATTCACTCTTTGTACTCCAACAAAGAGATCTTTTTGCGTGAGTTGATTTCAAACTCCTCAGATGCCTTGGACTTGCTTCGCTTTGAAGCTCTCACCAATGAGAAACTCAAGGTAGACGAAGAAACCCTGGAAATCCGCATTGAAGTGGATGAAGACGCACGAACTCTAACGGTTCATGACAACGGGATTGGCATGACTCGGGAAGAAGTGATTGAAAACATCGGAACGATCGCACGCTCCGGAACGAGTGAATTGCTCAAGAAGCTTCAAGACTCGGAAAATGACACAAAATCTACACTCATTGGCCAGTTTGGCGTGGGCTTTTACTCTTCCTTTATGGTTGCCGATAAAGTCACGTTACTCACCCGAAAGGCAGGCGCAGAAGGAGCCATCCGCTGGGAGTCCGAAGGTGACGGAGAATTCACGATCGCTGATGCTGCTCGTGGTAGCCAAGGAACCAGCATCACACTACACCTGAAGCCCACGGACCGAGAAAACAAACTCGACGACTTCACATCATTCTGGACCATATCCCAAGTTGTAAAGCGTTACTCCGACTTTGTTCGTTACCCTATCAAAATGAAGCATGAGAGCACCAAGCCAGTGTTTGACGATGAGGGCAAGATCAAAGAAGGAGAAACCGAAGTTGTGATTGAAGATCGCACCCTCAACTCCATGAAGCCCCTGTGGACACGCTCTCCTTCCGACGTCAAAGAAGACGAGTATGCGACATTCTATCGACAGATCTCACACGACTGGGAGCAACCACTCAAGACTCTACACTTCAACGTAGAAGGGCGACTGGAATACCGAGCCATTCTGTTTATCCCTTCCAAAGCTCCCCACGATCTGTACACCCATGTGCCCGACCGCGGCCTGCAACTCTACGCCCGCAATGTCCTGATCATGGAACATTGTGAAGACTTGTTGCCCTCCTACCTGCGCTTTGTACAAGGTGTTGTAGACTCCTCCGACATCTCCCTCAATGTCTCTCGTGAGATGGTTCAACAAGACCGACACATCACTCAAATGCGTAAGTTTCTTGTCAAAAAGGTACTCGGTGCCTGCCAAGAGATGTTTGACAAAGAGTATGACACCTATCTCAAATTCTGGAATGAACTAGGGCGGCCTCTCAAAGAAGGTGTTGTCAACGACTTTGACAATCGCGACAAACTCATTCCCTTGATGCTGTTTGAATCCTCAGAAAGTGCTGATGGAAAAACCACACTGAAGCAATACCTGGAGCGGAAAAAAGAAGAGCAAAAGGACATCTACTTCCTCACGGGAACCTCTCGTCAAGAGATCGAGCACTCTCCACACCTGGAAGCTTTTAAGGAAAAAGGCTACGAAGTTCTCTATCTCTCCGATCCCATCGATGAGTTGGTCCTTCAGTCTCTCAATGAATACGAAGGATGCTCGTTTACAGCCGTTGACAAGGGCGAAATCGAACTGGGTAGTGATGAAGAAAAAGAAGAGAAGAAGAAAGAGATCGAAGAGAAAAAAGAAGCCTTTGGCGATCTTCTGTCCTTCTTGCAGAGCAAGTTGGATGGTGAAGTCAAAGAGGTCCGCTTGTCTCATCGACTGACATCCTCTCCCGTCTGTCTCGTGGGTGATGAAAACCAACTCAACCCACAACTCGAACGACTTCTCAACCGTGGCGGTGAGACTCCCAAGCGCAAACGAACCATGGAACTCAATCCCAGCCACCCCCTCATCACCAAGATCCAAAAATTATTTGCTGACGACCCAGAAT
>JALTMC010000585.1 GCA_027005175.1 Myxococcales bacterium | reverse complement strand
GTTACACTGAGCTATACATCATGAACTCTATCCCCCTCCCCACCGGCGGTGGGGAGGGGGAAGTTGGAGTCCTATCCCACGTGGTTCGAACCGCCCTGTGGGGTAAACATTTCAATGAGTTAGCCAGCAAACTCTTGGTGGAGTTTCGCAATTTTGGGCCAAACTCAAAATAGGGTACTAATGATTTCAATCAGTTACACAAGACGAATCGGCGGTTCGAACCACGTGGGCTATCAGAAAGCGATAGGGGGAGGGGTCTTATGACCGAGCTTATTGCGATTGACAAATCCTCTTCACACGGTTGGTACTTTTATCTATGGTATACTCGGAGTAAATGCATGTGATTGAAAGTTTCACCGTGCTATATATCACACGGCTGGTACTTCTACCTGCAGTATTACCGGAGTAAACGCATGTTAAGCTCTATCCCCCTCCTCCACCGTTGGTGGAGATTTGTCGCTGATAACACTAGCGGAAACAAGTGCGGAGGAAGTATACTTCGTGAGTTCGTCAGACATGGCTCTTTCCTTATATTAGAGGCCTACAGGTCTGACGTATTTTTAGCACAAATAATCTAAATGCTTGACTTGTCTTTTCTTTCCCTGCGACTGGTTCGAACCACGTGGGCTATCAGAAAGTGATAGGGGGAGGGGTCTTATGACAAACAAGCGGTAGATTCTCGCTGATATAGATTGGGAGCACTGAATCTCTGTACATTTTATCTTAAGGGCAAGTCGCAAGTAGCAAGTTCTCGCAGATTTGCCCCCCCTTTTGGGATCGCACCCCCCTCCTTCTTTACTCAATCTTGGTGCCTCGTTGTTCGCAGAAAGTTGGTGACATTCAGACTATATTTGTCGTAGGGGAATACATTGATGGAGTGGGATGAGGATATTGTTGCTGCGGCACCGAGCCGTGTTTCCCGAGATAGCAGGCTTGTTACAAGGTATGCCTATCGCCTGGATACCATGATGTGGATTTGTACTTATGGCTGGGGTTTCTTTTTATTGTGGCATGCTGTTTTGGGTCGATGGCGTACTGCCTTCGTTCATATTGTTGTTATTCTCGCGACCATAGGGCTTCGCCTTTGGGCTGCATCTTTTCCACACCCAACAAGGCTTTCCAATACAACTCACCTCAATGCAGGACTTACTGTTTTTGGTTTGACGTTATCATCCATGCTCTCTGGCCAATCTCACGCCATGACTCTTTGGTTTCTTGCGCTGGCTCCTCTTTTGGTGGGTTATCTCGAAGGTATAAAAGCTGCATTTCTTTGGGGCCTGATCAGTGTGGGCGCTCTCTCAATGGTCTGGGGTTCTGAGATGATCGCTCCCCTTCAGCCCGAGTTCATCGTCAAAGAGGAAGAGTTGTTTGTAGGGCAGCTCCTCTTTGTTGTGCTCATTCTTGGGTTTGCTGTGGCTATGCGACGAGCAACCGAGCACCAAGTGGCGGTGCTGGAAGAACGTGAACAACGGTTACAGGTGCAAGCTGAGGCCATGCAAATACAAACGGGTGAACTTGCCAAAGCTCGGGATCAGGCTCTTGCAGCAGCAGAGGCGAAGAGTGAATTTCTCGCGAACATGACGCATGAGTTGCGAACACCCCTCAATGGTGTCTTGGGTATGGCGCGTGTCTTGCTGGATACATCCTTGACCAAGGAGCAACACAACATCCTTCGAACCATTCAGAAGAGTGGCTCCTCACTGCTTGCAGTGATTAACGAGATACTTGATTTTTCCAAGGTTGAGGCAGGCCATATCGAAATCGAACATCTGCCTTTTGATCTTCGCGATTGCATCGAAGATGCTTTGGAATTATTTGCACAACAAGCCTGGGAAAAAAAACTCGATCTTTCGTATGACCTCGCACCCGACGTTCCTTCTCGAATCATTGGTGACGCCACCCATTTGCGGCAAGTTCTCGTAAACCTCGTAGGGAACTCTATCAAATTTACTCCAGCAGGCAAGATCTCTGTGGAGGTTTTGCGGTCATTGGATGACAAGTTGATCTTTCTTGTTCAGGATACAGGTATCGGCATCGCAGAAGACCGGCATCGTGACTTGTTTGAGGCTTTTACTCAAGCCGACAACTCGATCTCTCGTCGCTATGGTGGCTCGGGTTTAGGGCTTGTTATCTGCAAGCGTTTGATCGAGCTTATGGGAGGGGAGATCTCTGTTCTTTCGAGCCTGGGGACCGGCTCAACCTTCTCTTTCTCCATTGATGTCGATCTGCTCACGGAAGATGACGTGAGCATTGATGAGCGATTGTTGCTCAAGAATATCCTTATTGCAGATCCCCAAGAAGGAACGCGACGTTGGCTTAAACGATGCTCTCTCTTTTGGCGAATGACTCCTACCACTTGCAAAAGTCTCACTGATGTCGAAGAAGCATTGCAAGGAGAAGAGACTTTTGACGCCATCGTGATCGCATCCCTTCTTTTGGAATCATCGGATGCAGACCGTTTCTTGGAGAGGTTGAGACATCGGAATCCAGCAATTCCTTTGATTCTTTTTACATCGCTCGCAGATACAAATTATCTACCTCGTTCTGTTGCTCTTGGATTTTCTGAGATCCTTTACCAACCTCCTCGTTATCGACAGTTTCATTCTGTGCTTCAACATGCGCTGTTTGCGGAACAGACTACATCAGGGCGTGGTGCTTCCTTTTACAACACTCGCTTGGGTGAGATCCTGCCTCTCTCTATCCTCGTCGTTGAAGATAATCCTGTGAATCAGCAGGTTATCTGTACCATGTTGGAGAGGCTTGGTTATTCTCCTGATATGAATGCCAATGGTAAGGAGGCTTTAGAGTCGATCCAACTTCACCCCTACGATGTGATTCTCATGGATGTTCGAATGCCAGAGATGGACGGTATTGAGGCCACTCTGAAAATACGAGAACATCCGAATTTAGAGAGACAACCTTATGTGATCGCGTTGACTGCCAATGTATACGCGAGGCAGCGAGAAGAGTGTGAACAGGCAGGTATGGATGATTTTGTGGGAAAACCGATCCTGATTGAAGAGCTTGTTGAGGCATTGTGGCGGTGCGGTCGGCAGCAAGGCCTCCTCAACAGCCCCTCTTATAGCTCTGAAGACGAGCTATCTCTTTCAAACCTTCAAGAGGAAGAGGGGGAATCAACCCTCAAGCGAAGTGCTCCTTCAGCAGGGACAGAGTCCTCGGATGGGCCTTTGCATCAATTGCTCGCCATATGTGGCCCCAATCTTGACAAGTTTGATACGTTGGCGGAACATCATTTTACAAACTCAACAGCTCTGTTGGAGCAAATGTGGGATGCCATTGCCGACGAAAATACGGAGGTCTTATCGTTGGCCGCACACACTTTGAAATCAAGCAGTGCGATGTTTGGATCAGATACACTGAGTAAGTTATGTCGAGAGATGGAACTTCTCGCGCAAGATGTCGATTGGACCAAAGCCCGTGTCCTGATCGCTCAAATGATTCAAGCCTCCACTCGCGCCCACAAACGAATCCGCCATGAAGGCCGTCTCGCCCGACAACGAATCCAACTTCTCAACGATATCGAATAACTCCTTTCCACTCCATCATCGAGGATTTTCATGAGTCCTTTCAGTGCCATCATCAAGGAGCTTGTATGTTCCCTTTCATCAGTGCCATCATCGAGGAGCTTGTATGCTCCCTTTCATCAGTGCCATCATCGAGGAGCTTGTATGCTCCCTTTCATCAGTGCC
>JALTMC010000584.1 GCA_027005175.1 Myxococcales bacterium | reverse complement strand
GGATGCTCAGGCTCAGGCTTGCTTCAGTGGTGAACACAAATCAAGTCTGTGTTCCAGTGCCCTTCAGGGTACTTCGTTTCTCAGAGCTGGACTTTAGTCCGTCGGATCATAAAGTGATTTCGTGGATGGGTAGGATGGTGAGATTTCGTGGAGTCGTTGCGAATTTGCGACAGTCCCAAAGAAAGGTGAGGTTGTTGTTGGATGTTGAGGCTCAGGCTCATCTCAATAGTAAACACAAATCAAGTCTGATAATGGTGGCCAGGAAAGCTCGCAGCCATTATCATTGTTGTCCCACGAGATATGCATCTCGTGGGTTGTTGTTGTAGAGACAAGCTATGTTTTGTTTTTGCGATGGTCTTTGTCTCTGCTAGGATACAAATGGGTGAGGGGACGTGGGCAACTTTCTTTAATGATTTGGTTTT
Source organism: Myxococcales bacterium (assembly GCA_027005175.1). Classification (GTDB taxonomy): domain Bacteria; phylum Myxococcota_C; class UBA6777; order UBA6777; family UBA6777; genus M3003. The sequence continues at coordinate 3,289 of JALTMC010000584.1, read as the reverse complement.
AAGGAGAGTGTGGTACATTGTTGGAAGAAAGAATGTCTTAAATATTTGGGCTCACTTGTTTGTGTTTGTTTCGTTGAGGTTGAATCGATGAGAGTTTTCCAGTGGCTGAGTATCTTCTTTTTCTTGGTGCTGCTTGGAGTGGGCTGTCAGGGGGAGCGACAATCGAAAGACCTCTCCGGTCGATTGGGGTCGCAGCAGACTGCTATTATTTACGGAGTGGATGACAGGAAAGATGCGATAGAGCACCCTGATGCAAAGTTGCGTCAACTTTCGGCAGCGGTGGGCGCTTTGATTCGAAGTAGTCGAATCAAGATCGATGGTCGAACGGGGGATGTTACTCTTGCGTCCACGACTCTGAATGAGAAAACCAAGGCAAGCTCTTCATACAAAGGGAAAGAGATGTGCCAAAATGAGCCTTTTCGCGATGATCCAGCTCCAGCTTCTTGCTCTGTCTTTTTGATTGGGCCACGTCTGATGGCCACTGCGGGGCACTGCATTTCGACGCGACCTCCTCTTTCTCCTCAGGCAGCAACGGCTTGGTGCAACTCTCGCTTTGTTGTATTTGGTTTTGCCAAAAATAAAAATGGGCAAGTCCCCAAACTGACGCAGGACAATGTGTATCGTTGCAGTCGTGTCTTGTTGCACAAGCTTACTCGTACAGCACCTGTTGTGGATATCGGTGTTTTTGAATTGGACCGTGAGGTGAAAGGGATCAAGCCCCTTGATGTGGAGTGGAAGGTGACGCTGAAAAAAGACGAACCTTTGGCTGTGATGGGATTTCCCAGTGGTATTCCCCTGAAGATTGCAGCGGGAGGAAAAGTCACCAACGAGCGTACAAAACAGGGTGATTATTTCATCACCAATCTGGATACATTGCCTGGCAACTCTGGCTCTCCTGTTTTTTCGACCCAAAGTTATAAGGTCGTAGGGGTTCATGTGCGGGGACGTCGTCCTGTGTATATTATCGACCCCAAAGAAGATTGTGTGAAGAGCAATGTTGTTCCTCAGAATCCGGGAAAACAGGCAGCTACCTACATGATTCACGGTCAGGTGGAGAAGTGTAAGAGCGACAAAGATTGCAAAGGTGGTTTGGTCTGTCAACAGGACTTGTGCTCTCCTGCACAAGCTGACTTGGTCATCACAAAGTTAGAGGTCACAACATCATCTTTGGTGCTGGGGTTGCCCATCAATGTACAAGTCGTTGTGAAAAATCAGGGGCGGCTGGATATCCCAGATAGCTTTCGAGTGGGTCTGTGGCGTTCTCGCAATGGTATTATCTGCCCCAGTTGTGGTGATGATAAATTGCTTGGTACTTTGCAAGTCACAACGGGTCTTAAAGCAGGAGAGTCCTATACTGGGACGTTCGGCTTCAAGGCTGTTGTACCCATCACCGCAGGAAAACAGTATCTGGGAGCCTATGCCGATGACTTTGTCGGTGATGCCGCTTCTCGTTTTGGTAAAGTTCGTGAATCTTCCGAAGGTAACAACTATCGCTCCACACAGGTTGAGATACAAAAGTGCCTTTCCGAGTGCAAACAGACTGGGGCTGCACGTTGTGTGGGGCAACGTATCGATGTCTGTGAGAAAGATGCACAGGGTTGCTTGGTCTGGAGCTTGGAGCAGTTCTGTAAGACGCCCAGTGTCTGTCAAAAAGGAAAGTGCATCAAAACCTGCCAAGATACATGTCCCTTTGAGGATGACAAAAAGTGTGAAGGTCTCGATGTGATGGTATGCAAAGTCCAGGCTTCAGGCTGCCGTGCTTGGGAGACGATACAGACCTGCAAAAAGGAGGAGGAGACCTGCACCAAGTCTGTGTGTGTTCCCATCCCAAAAAAGGACAATGGTAAGGCTTGTGAGAAAGATAACGATTGCAAGTCGGGCAAGTGCGTGAGCAAAGGTGGTAAGAAAACCTGCGTACAAGGTTGCGAGGCGCAAGGTGATTGTTCTAGCTTGACCGCAACACCCTTTTGTTTGAATGGCTTTTGCCAGGCCCTGCCCAAAGGCTCATGTCTCACGATTCGCGACTGTGCGAAAAGCGAAATATGTTCCAGTCACAAGTGTCTGCCTGATCCCAAAAAGGTCGGCTGTGGTTGTGATGTGAATGCCACACCCCATACACCCAGAGATATTGGATGGCTACTGGTCCTCCTCTTTGGCTTGTTTGGGTTGCGACGAAAGAAGCGAGGACTTGCCTCGCTTCGAAATGTTTGCAAGCTTTGAGTGAATGAATGTCGGTGCATGAAATAAGGTCGAAATCATGAGTTATGCTGAGACAGGCTTGATCAATATCCTGGTGATTGACGATGAAGAGGAGATGCGCACTTTTTTGACCTCTCTGCTTTTGCCATTGGGGTATCAGGTGATCACTGTTGAGTCTGCTGAGGCTGGGTTGGAGCAGCTTCCCTACCAAACATTTGATATCGCTTTTCTCGACCATCAACTGCCCGGTATGGATGGTCTTGTTTTTGGAGAGTATCTACTTAAAAATAATCCATTTATGAAGATCGCCCTTGTGACAGGGAATACAGCTCCTCGTGTGGAAAGAGAGAGCATCGAACACGATATCGCGTTTATCCGCAAACCTTTTAAGGTGGAAGAAATACTCGATGTTGTTGAAGAGTACAAGCAGATCTCACATGCCCGACAAGAGGCTTCTGAAACCAGCAGTCAGCCTTGCTTTGCCCCCGTGATCAGGGACTATTTCAAAGGGTTGCCGACCGCCTTTAATTTTCCTGATGTTCCAGGGCGCATTCAAAAGCTCTTGTTTCAACAGATCCGAAGCGCGTTGGCAGAGATGCGGATCGCTGGCTATCTCTCCGAAGAGTCTCGTGTCAAAGCCTTTTCTGGGCTCCTCGCTGCCCAGGTCCTAGGGATAAAATTGCCCAAACTAAAAGATGGCTCCACTCCCTGGGAAGCCTATGACAAACTCATGGAAAGCTACAAAGGTAGACTCGAATTTACCCCTCCTGAATCCTAAACCAGCCCACTCTTTCTTTTGCAAACGCTCTCCATAACGTTGGCCTCTTGGCGAGCCATCACGGATTTAATGAGAACTTGAACCCGCCTTATGCTGCGTCTTTTTGTCGTTCGAAAGAATGAACAATGATTCATTGTTCATTGACATCTTGTGTTTTTCAGGCTTAACTAGGGGGCTTCGAGAGGCTATTCTCCTTGTCTGAGTGGGCCAGGTGGCTTATTCCCACGGAGGCAAGTTGTGATGTGGCGTGTGAGCCAATTCTGGTTTCTGTCACGATCGAGGTGGCCAAAGACGATAGGTTGATGGATGTTT
>JALTMC010000583.1 GCA_027005175.1 Myxococcales bacterium | reverse complement strand
CATCTCAGATTTGGCTTATCTATAAAGGAACAGCTAATATTTTCAAGCTTGCCCATGATGAAAAATTTGCAAAACACTCTGTAGGTTCGATTTTGTCTGTATATTTGTTTGAGCATGCCATTGATGCAACACCCGAAAATGGAACGATTCAGTTTGAGATGGGTACATCCCCAACCGGTGGACTGTCGATTTCTCTGCTTCATGAATGTGATACTCTCTCGGAAGAAGAACTCGCAAATATTTTTGTGCCGTTCCAACGTCCAGACTTTGATCCAGATGATGATATCCCCCCTGGATTGTCACTTGCATTGGCCCGACAATATGTTCGCGTACAGCAGGGCCAGATCTCTGTAGAGCAAAAGGAAGGTCAGCTCCACTTCTTCATTGATTTGCCAGCCAATGTCTCTCCAACGGTACCACCGGCCACAAGAACGGAGCTATCTGTTGCTGGATTCCACATGCCCCCCCTACCGGAACAATACAATACTCCGTTTGCTGACATGTTCCACTTCCCAGACCTCCCAGAGCCTCTGCCTGTGCCAGAGAAAAGTGTAGAGGACGAAGTGGAAGCCAGCTTTGCTTCCCTGAGTAGTGCCCCGGCAGCCTCCGACTCCTTTGATACAAACTTCGGATCGATAGAGGGAACACCAGCGGCACCTGCTTCTTCACCAAGTTTAGCGAATGCTTCTTCACCAATTCTTGGTGGGGGCTCGGCTCCTTTTATGCCGGGTATGGCACCTGCTCCTTCGTCGAATATGGATGATTCATCGGTACTTGAGGTCTCAGCCGATGATATTATTCTTGAGCCAGTGGAAGAAGCTGTTGAGTTGACAGATGAAGATCTACTCGAATTAGCGGTGGAAGAGTTGCCACCTATACCACCTGCTGGTTCGTCTCCTTCTTTGCAGGAGCTAGCAGCACGAGATAGTGGCGGGTACTCTTCTTTTCCAGAGCCACCTGCAGCTCTCTCACCAGATTCTAATACATCACATTCCTCTCTTCCCTCGCTGCCTTTAGCACCTCCACCTTTGGAGAACGCACCGGAAACACCCACTCCAGTTCCACCTCTGACACCTCCACCTTTGCCAGCAATCCCACCAGCTCCCGTTGTGGAATTGCAAACTGTTCCTGCTTCTCAGCCCAGCATGGAGCCCCCCCATTTATTGAGAGAGGAGAGTCCAGACTTGCTCCCTCCAATGCCCAGTCCTTCTCACGACTCTATGATCATTGAGACTGTTGCGGCAGACTCCTCTAGTGCAGAAGTTCCATCAACGACACATCTAACAAAGTCGTATCTGCCAACCAACATCACTCCACCCACACTCCTCTGTCTGGCTGGTGAGAATGAAGAACCTCAAGATATGATCTTTGAAGACTTCGAAGTTGGTGGTTTTCAGTTGGCTCTGGCTCCGATGGAATCCAATATCCTGGATGGTGTAACTGAGGACCAACGCCCCACAGTGTTACTGCTTTACAGCAATCAACCGGAAGCTAACTTTTCTTCTATGATCTCCCATATGCGAAGCCAACCCAATACGGCAACCATGCCGATGCTTGCAAGTGTCGCTAGACATAACGCAGAAAAACAATTTCAGCTGTATTGGTACAGGTTCCAGAGCCAGGCCCAGCCAGAAACCTTCTGGCGTAAATGGCTACAAACACTCAGCAAACATCAACATGGTGCAGAGTACTCCTTACTCTCGATTGGCATGGACCCCGATGAGATGGGCCTATATCCCTTGCTTCAGTTTCTCGTCGGCCCCCGGCTTCATATACAGGCAGAGCTGAATCCAGCACAGGGAGTACAATTGCTTTGGGAGCAACCTCCCGAACTCTTGACTGTCTATCTTGACGCAGCTGATCTGGGACACTGGCTCCCGATGTTTGATGAGATGAGTCGCTCAGGTCGAACCCTTGATACCCCGATGTTGATCTTTAGCGAATTCCCCATCAACGAAACCATTCATGAGGCACTCTCTCCCCTCAACTACCTCTATTTCCAACTCGCGGACTAGACTGGATTTTCGTCATTCCTGCATCGAGCATCTACCCCTCGATTCGCGGAATGTTTTGAGGTCTACTGCAACCAGCGAATATCAGGAGCACAGGGATCGATGCAGCCCCCTCGATTCGCGGAATGTTTTGAGGTCTACTGCAACCAACCCTATTGTCCACTTGAGGGAATTCACACAGAGTGGTACAACATGATCCATGCAACAAAACACTCGACATTTGCGAGAACTTGATTGCTCTGGCCCGTACAATTCATGAACGTTCTGCTGTGAGCGGTAGACTCTGTTACGTGGCACGTCTGCCCGGTGCTTTGGGTTGGTTTGCTTTGGTGTCTTGATGAGGGATATCACGCCTTTGAGGCCAACTCTGTTCCTTCCTCACACCAGCGCAGGCTTTGCTCTCTCCCACGACAAACAACATGAATCATGCGGGTCCGCTAGGTTGATTCCAGGCAACTTTGACATCAGGAGATAAATCCCTGTGGAATCTTTGGGACAATACAAACTCTTACAACGCATCGCAATCGGTGGAATGGCTGAGATCTTCCTGGCAGAAAAGCCAGGGCCTGCTGGTTTTTCCCGCCGTTTAGCCATCAAGCGCATCCTTCCTCATCGCGCTGATGACTCAGGTTTTGTGGAGATGTTTCTCAATGAGGCTCGTCTTGCTGCGATGCTCAATCACCCCAACATTGTCCAGATCTATGATCTCGGTGAAGTCGAAAATACATACTACATCGCGATGGAATATGTCGATGGATACGATTTGGGACAAATCCTTGATAAAAGTGAGGAGAACAGTGGCCCTGTTCCACCTGCTTTTATCGCACGATTAATCTCGCAAGCGGCCATGGGTTTGCATTATGCCCACAGCTACACTGATCCACAAACAAGAGAACCTCTGGGGCTCGTTCATCGCGATATAAGCCTGCCCAACATCATGGTCCCACGGGATGGTATCGCAAAGCTTTTGGATTTTGGAATCGCCAAAGCTTCGGCGATGAAGGACCAACGCGAGGCCACACAAGCCGGTGTGCTCAAAGGTAAGATCTCCTATATGTCACCCGAGTACTTACGGGGGGAGCCCATCGATGGTCGTCACGACCTCTTTGCTCTGGGTGTCGCAATGTATGAATTGGCAACAGGACAAAAGCCTTTCCAGGCAAAGGGTGATGTCCAGATGCTACAGGCCATTCTGACACAGCCACCACGTGACCCCTATGCATTCAACCCCTCTTTGCCTGCCAAGCTTGTCGAGATCATCATGCGCTTGCTGGCCAAAGAGCCCGCCGAACGAATGCAAACGGGTGCTGAGATTCAAGCGGCATTAGACTCCTTTCTATACGAAACAAATCAACAAGATATCACACAAGCTCACCTTGCAGCCTATATCCAAGAGATGTTTGAAGAGGGAGCCAACAACAACATACCATCCCCCTCCAATCCTCGAGTGACACCCGTACCAAGTAGAGCCTCTAGCACATACAACCCACCCGCAAGTAGGGCCTCCAACACATACAACCCACCCCGAACCCCCGCTCCTCGTAGTCACAGCAACGCTGGATACAATCCCCCACACACACCGCAACCAACATCAGCCATCCAGGGAGGTGCATCCGATTTGGCTGCGTTCCCGTCAACATCGTCTGGGCGCCAACAGTCCCCCAATTGGATGGGGGAAGAGACGAAGGCACTGTCATTGGAC
>JALTMC010000582.1:1820-3727 GCA_027005175.1 Myxococcales bacterium | reverse complement strand
TTGGGACTGCCATCCGAGATCGTGTTGCTTGTTGTTATACTCATACCAACACTGCTCCCTGTTGTATTAATGAGTTTTGCCCAAAGGAAGTTACCGTTGCTACCATCGAGTTTCACGATGAATGGATCAATGACATTGGTGACATTCAAGGAAAAGGTTCCCCAGGTCGATGTGCCTGTTCCTGCATGACCCGTAGCATAAACATCTCCATTGCTATCGACAGTCATCGATTCAGAGTAATCATCTCCTGTACCACCGGCTTTTTTGACCCAAAGAATACTGCCATCACTACCTTTGAGTTTGGTGACAAAGACATCGTATTGGCCGGCAGAGTTTAAAGTCGTGGCTCCCACTACAATGCTGCTTTGAAAACCACCAGCAACATAGACATCTCCAGAGGAGTCGATTGCCACCTTGGAGCCCACATCTTCACCGGCTCCTCTAAACGCTATGGCCCAAAGGATATTGCCGCTACTATCGTGTTTGGTCACAAAGACATCTCGACCACCCAGGGAGGTGAAGGTAGTTGTTCCAAAGGTTGCTGTCCCTGTAAATGTTCCGGTGGAGTAAACATTGCCTTCCCCATCGACGGCTAATCCTTTTCCAGTATCGCTGGAGCCTCCACCCATGGAGATTGCCCAGTACGCACAACGTACAGAAAAGCTATGAGTGGTTGTGGCATTGGGAGTACCATTGTCCTTGACTTGAATGGTGATAGTTCCTGAACAACTACCGGAGGGAGCGGTCCAAACGACTTCACTGGTGGTGCTTGTTGTGGTTGGTGTTCCCAACGTTCCTGTGGAAGCACTCCAGGTAAAGGTCATATTATCGCTGTCGGGATCACTGGCAACCACACGGAAAGTAACAGCACCACCTTTGTTGATCTGATTGGCGGATTGATACGTTGTCGTCAACAGAGGGGCAGAGTTCGCTTTTGTTGGTGCACCGATCTGGATCGTGATGTCACCTGTATTGGAGCCACCGCGACCATCGTAGACTGTTACGGTCAACTTGCATGTTCCACCTGATGGAATTGAACCAGGAGAGGTCCAGGTTGGACTCTTGATGTTGGTTGCACTGAACGAACCACCACAAGCAGAAGCCCAACGATAGGACAGACCGTCATTGTCATTGTCTGAAGCGATAACATCGAGGACTGTGGTCTCATTGACATTGATTCGACCTTTGGAAGCCGTTACTTTTGCGATGTCGGGCCAGGTGTTGAAATGGACCTGAACTTTGCCTTTTCCTCGTGCGTAATAGGTCTGTACATCTACAGAGATTGAGGCAGCAACTTTGCCAGTCTTTTGGTCGGTGACTGTAATGGTCAAGGATTGTTGACCCGAGCCACTAGGTGCGGTCCAGGTGGTCGATGTGGCACTGGTAGAAGAGAAGGTGCCACCTCCCGACCAAAGATAAGTCAGGGTATCACCAGAGTCTGGGTCTGAAGCACTTACTGTCAAACTTACGGTTTCTCCGGGACCTACAGCGTTAGCGGAAGCTACGATGCTATTGATCACAGGAACACTATTCACAAAGGGAGTGGGCGCTGTCTTCTGCTGGAGCAAGATAATCACAGAAGCGGCCTTACCTTTTGCAATGGTGACTCCTGTGGCCTGTCCCTCATAGAGCAGTGTGTTGGAACCATCGAAAGCTTCGGCCTTAAAGGTGCGGTTGGTACCCGCAGGGATCTTTCCAACAATGCCTTTCCATTGTCCATTCCGCTTGACCAGATTTTGAACAATGTTGGGTGAGATGTTGGTACCACTCACTGTGATGGTAACTTTGGTCACATCACTTGTGGAGAGGGCTTGCGTTGCTACGCCAAGAGAAGCACTACCTGTATTGGTAGTACAAGCTCCTTCTGAGCAAGCCTGGGCATTCGAGCAATCGAGATTGGTGTGACA
>JALTMC010000582.1:0-1810 GCA_027005175.1 Myxococcales bacterium | reverse complement strand
TTACTTCCAGTGATGCAACCTGACCACAACAAAGTCAGCACGCAAAAGCCGAAGGTTACGCCAAATGTAGAAATCCATCGGGTGATTTTTGTAAATTGAGTAGTACGCATACGAATCCATCTCCTCTTCTTCTGGAAAGAGTATCTTGAGAATACGATCTGTTTCGATCAGGTGAATAAGTGTGTGTCGTGAAGGGGGCGTACAGCTACACGCTCCAACATCTTAAACCAATCTTGTGACAGGATGTATAGCTGTACACCCTGAATCAAGATCGAGTAACGATACTTTTTTGAACACTCTATTTGATACTTAACCGCTCCCCAAAGATCTTTGACAAGAAAGTTGAAAAAATTTTCAACGGTCTGTTTTTCCGAGTAGAAAGCGTATGCCAAGTCGAGCACTTCCAAGCAACGATAGCTTCCATTGCGAGCGAACTTTGGTGGGCCAAAGTCCAAGATCGGCGGAGACTGTTAGGGCGATTCGGTGTGTGAGCCAAAAGGATGGCATCAGAGTGAGACCGCCATGGATTGCGGGAACAGGTCGAACCTTGCGGTTGGTATCTTGTAGGAGTAGGAGCAACGAAATATAGCCCCCTGCAAACAGATCAAACCTGCCCCACCTCCCGCGATATCCTGCTTCGGAGCGGAACTCGACTCCAAACTGGATGTAGTTCCCGTCACCAAAGGTCAGCGAGCTGCCCCATAGATTGAGTGAGAGCCCAACATACTGGTGGCGAAAGCCAAAGGAACCACTGCCCGCGAGTTCCCCTCCAGAGAAGAGGGCACCAGTGCTGGTCCACATTCCGCTTTGGACTTCAATATTCCATGTCTGTTCAGGCTCCCAAGGCTTATAGATCCGTCCGGTCAATGCAACGTTACCTTTGCTACCTAAGTCATCTCTTGAACAATTAATGAACTTCCAACTTTGAGAGGAAGAAAGCGTAATTTCGCCATGACGAGGCAACAACACGGACTGCTGCCAACACCTTTGTTTTTGTTGCCATACGATTGTGCTTTGTCCCGATGCAACGGACAGGTGCATTGTTTTGTTCTGTGGTTTGTGTTGGTTCCAATAAAAGTTGCCTACGATGATCTTGAATCGTCCGATAAGGTTGGCCTTGATGTGGAGTTTGCTGCGATACACTGGAGCTAGTCCATAGGTCTCTCCTCCCATGCGAAACAACCATTGCTGCGGGTTTTGTCCAGTCTCTCGTCGAACCCTGGGCTTGGCGTACAAAAACAATTCATTAAAAGATATCTTTCCATCTTTGTCGAGATCGGCGTGACCTCTCAGACCCTGCAACAAGTGGAACGTAAATACAGAAGCTTTTCGTGATTTTGATTCATAAGAGAGATACCGACTGGAGCTTAAAATCTGTAGTCCCTGCACCTGTTCCCCTAAACTGGGGAAGTGTTGGGCCAGATCTCTCTTCTCTAATACTTTGGCAACCCCTTTAGGCCCTCGTCCTTTGTTGACGAGGTTGCGGTATTGCTGCAAGTTGCCAAACCGGCGGATAATCTCACCACTGAAACAAGCATCAATGACACTAAATCGACGTTTGACGGGCAAGCGGTCTAGAAAAGTGACAAATTCGCGATAACTTAAAGGATGCCTGCCACGCTTCCCTAAGTGGAAATAGTTTTTGTCTGCGTGACCTGAGTAATAAAAGAAAAAGGTCGAGACTTTGGGAGAGCGTTTGATACGTTGAGCGATCTCACGAAAGGACCGACGCAATGTACTAGCATTTGGATTGGACAACATATGAACTTTAAAGCCCAGGTGTCGTAAAGCCCTGGCCATAGGTTGCAGG
>JALTMC010000581.1 GCA_027005175.1 Myxococcales bacterium | reverse complement strand
CCGAAAATATGGGAGCAAGACCCACCGATAGAGGGTTCCCTGTGCTTATGAACTTTTCACTCATCTTGTCACGGGATCTCTGAGTGGTATAAATAAAGCCATCCTGCTTGTTTAAGCTCGTTTTATAGACATCATCAGGATATGACCAATTGCGAAATAACTTGTCTTTGTTGCTCAACCGATCGTTGCGAACCAACAAGCTTGCAAAGATATCAAAACCTCCTTGAGTAGAGTCTGTATTGAAGTTCTCAAGTACCCAGCTTCCTGGGATAGCGGTTCGTAAGGCTCCGTTATCTTGGGACAACGCGGTATCACTCATGTCAATGGCTAGGTAGACAGATTGGGGCACTCGTTTGCTTGCTACTTTTTTGAGGGCGGTGTAACGTGGGTTTTCTCGAAGATCTAGCGGGCTACTGGTGTCGACCGTAACTGTTGCTTGGGCACTTGTCATCTCATCTCCAGTGGCCTGGCTGAATACCTTAATTGCAGCATCGCTCCCAGAGGCCACCTGGAAGGAGCCAGATGTTAGATTGAATGGTGGGCCACCGAGTTTTTGTAATTCAAGAGCTTTGGGTGTGTTTCCGTCGTTTCTCACCAAAAATAGTCGTAAATTCTGTGTTCCTGAGCTACCTTTTGCAATGCGCTGTATGCATGAAACGGTACCATAGATCTTGTGAATTGCTGGGACTATGCCTCCGGTTGTGTGGCGGCACTGTCCTTTGACACAACGAAGTAAGCCTTGACAGTCATCGGCTTTCTGGCAGGGTACGAAGAGTTCGAGCTGGGAGCAGGCACCCAAAATACCCCAACCGAGTGCACCGACGAAAAAGAGTAGATATAAACAGCGCATAAGTGTAACCTCTATCACACATTGTTAGTCTTTATGGGAGGTGACCTTTATAAAGATGTGCCATCTCTTCTGGAAAAGAGAAGGACTCCTCCATCAGTATGGATTTTTTGAATTGGCGATGAACGTGATACTATTATTGTAATAGTCCGGCTAGAACAGGCTTCTATACTTTACGGTACGTGTGGTCGATTTGATCTCTGGCTTTAGGGTGAATTCAAATTTTTCGATCTTAGTGACATTACCAGCCTGATCGGTCTTGACAGGAATTTGATACATCTGTATCTTCAACTGTGTTCGACTTCCGATCCATTCAGCAAGATACTTTTCGGTATTGTCTTTTAAGGGGATATTAAAGGCGAGGTATCCATCCACTGTATCTTCGGGTCCAACCTCTGTATCTCGACCATGGAGTTTCAAGGTGTCATAAGCGTTGCGGATCTCTTGACTTGATGGTGGGGAAAGTAAAATTCTGCGATTGAGTAGAAGCGTTCGAGTGTCTTGCCAGTTTGATAAATTCCAGTTCACCAACTGAGTCTTTGTCATCGGTCGAAAGGTATTGCCAAAATTATCTTTCATACGAATAATTGCTCTCGTCCATTTGAATGCATATTTGGTTGTGTTGCGTATGGTCATTTTAAAAAAAGGAAATTTAATCAGCGCCATATTGATGGACTTTGTCTCTGCCATGCTGTCTTTCCGGATCGTATAGTTAAACAGTCTTCGGGTAGAAGGTTCAGTACCAACATTGGATGGATAAATCGGTTTGATTGAGATAATAATCCCTTCTTTTGAGAGTTCCTGTTTGGATGGCTTTGTCACATTGACATACACTTTATCTTCGCGAATCTCCTTGGTTCGCATTACACATGCTGTGGTGGTGCTAGCAACAAACAACACTATTGCGGTAAATCTCCGTTGCCATTGTCTCATCTGTTCTTTCTCCTGTCGTTGGATTGGTAACTCTCATCACATGATGCACCCATGACAAAGATGTTTCCCTTTCATCGGATTCTATGGTTGCGAGCTTGTCAGGGTGCTTTCAACTGTGATTGCTTACTCGTAGGAGCATTGAAATAAAAATAAATTTTTTTCGTACGATTGAGTGTCTCGTGAGCAGACGTAGATAGGGCCTATACCTTTTGGAAAGATATCGATATTGAATGGGGAGTGAAGTTTGAGAGAAATGCTTGAGGCGGAGAATGCATCTATACCGATACACCAATCTACAAATTTTCATGATTGGTTACAATGTACAGAGAGTCACCCTGATGCTACTCAGCTACAGCATGTTGACTGGTCGATGTTAGTGCGTAAACTTTTGGTGTTTGCAAACCGAAAGGTTCAGCGTGTGCGTCGTCGGTTTTCGTTTACACTGGGTGAGTTGTTACATGGAATGGGGGCAGATGATCTCGTTCAGGATGCGATTACTCAATATTTACAAGGTAAGAGGTGCTGGAACCAACAACACTACAACGACCTCTTTGCATTTATGTGCTCGGTCGTGGATTCAACTCTCTACAATCATGTCAGAAAGCAGCATAAGCTTTACGAGGTCCAAAAAGAACTGGTAGACCTTTCTGCCCTATCATCTCATCGATCGTCTCACGAAGATCCTGAACGTCAAGTGGAGAATCAAGAGATGCTGCAGCAGTTGCAAGTTTTTGTGAGGCATCTCAAATGTTTGCAAGGGGACAATTGTTTAGAGGTAAAGATCATGGAGATTCGGTTGGCAGAAAGAGACATGATTCCACCCATGGAATTGGCAGAGCGATTGCATTCGAAGGTGCCCTTGATCAAAGCTGCTACGCGGCGACTCAAGTATCATTTGGAACAATATATGTGTGACCAAAAGGCTGGAGCGACTGCCCGATGAAAAATGTACAACAAAACCTGAAAGAATATCTCCTTTGGTGTGATGAAGCTATTTCGGCAGAAGTAGACATGGCAGCCATTAATGCGATGCCTGCCTCTGAAGTTATGGAGGAACTTAATACAATAGATGCAACTTTATCTCAGATGTTTGTGCCAGCTCATACTGTTAATCTAGCAACTTCAGAAAGCGAAGAAAGCCGCTCCAAGGAAAGGTTGCTCTCTGCTCCGGCAACTGCATCGTTTCGAGAGAGAGAGCCCTTTCGAAACAATGCAGCTGTAACGAAGCTGCTATCTTATTGGAAAAACTGTAGTCACAGACTTGCAGTTTTGGGGCAACAAGTACAGTATACCCGTCTTGCTTTGTTTTTGATGGTAAGTGTCAGCTTGACTGGTCTTGGTTTCTATTCCTGGAGGCTGTCAGGTAGGTCTTTATCGCAGTCGTCTCAACATTCGTATTTTGGGATAAAAGGTGCATATCCTGGTCGAAGACAAACACATAGTCTCATCCTTGACGTGGGGATCTGGGATGCACTGCGTGGTCAAGTGAAGAGGCGGTTGAAGCCTGGCGATATCTGTCAGGTGAATCAAGAATGGGCTGTGGGAATTTCACATCTAAAACACGCAGGTTATATCTATCTCTTTTTGTTAGAGCCAAAAGGCAAGATCCATTTGTTATACCCTTCCAGCTTATCAGAGAAACCTGTCTTTTTATCAAAACCACAGGTTGGACAGCCTCCGCATGTTGTAGAACGTGATGGTCAAGTCTTAGCAATAGGTCCGAGTCAGCTAGGTGTACATACCTTTTTTGCATTTCAAACGCAAAAACCTGTTGCGGCCAAGACTCTGACAAAAATACGTCAACAGGGAAGGAAGCTCTTGACACCATATTTTCTGCAGCGATGGCTTCCAAATCATCGAGTACTAGGGCAAACGGTATTTCGTATTAAGGTCAGGATAGCGCAATGATTCGACTTCTCCTTGTTTGTCTCTTTGCAGGGTTATGGCC
>JALTMC010000580.1:1477-3740 GCA_027005175.1 Myxococcales bacterium | reverse complement strand
GATGTCGCGTATGTGCAAACCTTGCTTTCTACGATCATAATCGCTCCCAACAGGCAGTAACAAAATAGCAAGATACTGCATAAGATAGCAATATGATCCCCTTGTCAAGCAGAAAAAAAAAGGTATAATGCACGGAAATCATATCGATTTACGAACATTATTTCGATTGCGCTCTCAAGGTATTCACGACGACGCGACAAAGCAATAAGCGGTAGATAGTAACCGATAAGAGCGAAGCGAAAAGGTCACAATCATCACAAGAGAGAAGGAAGCATCACAATGTCACTCAAGGTTCAAGGTTCTCCAACAACGTTGCCACCCATCACGCCACAAACGGAAGTTCAAGATACAGGGTTAACTACATCACAGTTGCAGCCCACTCTGAAGGGAAAAGGCGACACGCAGCAAAACCAATTCCAGGTGGGCCAGAAAGAGCTTCCAGCCCAAACATTGGCGACAGCGAAGTTTGCACAATCTTCCAATACACAAACTTCTTCAGGCATGAACGTATTGAACTTACAGATTGCAGAGGGCCAGCAGCCATTGGAGATCGCAGCACAATCTCCTGTAAATACCGCAGAGAAAGCCAGTCAAGTAACAGCACCCCATGTACAAACGGCAGTTCCTACAGAGAAAGTCACAGACCCTGCTGCGTTGGAAAAGCAACGCAACGCAGAGACGATTAAGAAATTCTACACTGCGATGCAAAATGGCGACAAAAAGACGATTATGTCGCTCTACCATCCAGACGCAACATTTTCAGATCCAGCATTCCCCAACATCAAGGGGAAAAAGCTCGATAGCATGTGGGAGTTGATTACAACATCCAAGCCAGAGATTCAGTTTCGCGATGTGAAAGCCAATGATGATGGGACAGTCACAGGGCGTTGGGAGGCAGATTATGAGCTGATCAAAGGCAACCCCATCCACAATAAGATCGATTCCAAGTTTGAGTTTGATAAAGATGGAAAGATCATCAAACACACGGACTCCTTTGACTTTGCGAAATGGGCAGACCAAGCTATCCCCGGTCTCGCTGGGAAGTTAGCGGGCACGCGAGTGGGCCAGTGGGTCATGCAAAAGTTGATCCTCCCCTTTGCCCTCTGATCCAGACTTGAGCAACGTGATTAACTTGCAGCACCCGGCCATAGCGAGTCATCAATTATCCAGGTTTCTCTGGCTCATTTGCCTACTCACCTTAGATGGGTCTATAGCCTGCAACCCCACTCTTCCCACAAAACCTCCTCTTGCATCAGAGAATGACCACCACCAAACCAAGTCCTCCGAAATTTGTTGGAGAATTCGAGACCTCTGCAAGCTTTGAGACTCTCAAGCTCAGACCGGGAAGAACACAAACCTACCTGTTCATTTGGCGATATCCTCAACCCTAACCTACTCCCTGTCAATGGCTTAAAACGAGCACCACAAACAACTTTATTCACGTTTTCCCGAGAATGGTGTGACAGTAGATTGACCCTTGCGAATCCATAGGCAGAGCGGTATATCTACAAGAGCGTCAAGCCCGAAGAGAACACACAAAGTTTGCTAGAAAATGGGACAACCCTTGGTGTATATAAGTCTTTTCTTTGAACGAACGATTGGACCCAGTAAAGGAGAATGTATTGTGAATCGACTGCGAAGAGGACTCTTGGGTGGGTTGATGGGGTTACTGTTATGGTTGGGATACAGCCACACAGCGCAGGCCACACACTATAGAGGCGGAAACCTAAGCTACAAGGTGATCAATGCATCGACAAACACCATTGAACTCACGATCGAAGTCTATATGCGTCGAGGGTATCACTGTACCAAAGAGGTCAATGCTGCAGGAGCTAAAATAGGAGACTGCTGCAACAACTCCTGTTTGAACAAAAGACTCGGAAATTTCGACCCAACAGATAAGATCAATTGGGGGGATGGAACCACCAGTGGCTTTGATTCGATGGTCGTCTTTCGCGATGATAAATCCAATCAGATTTTAGGATTCCGAAGGTCCTTTACACATACCTACAAAACATCGGGATTTTTCAATGTCTCCTGGTCTTCTTGTTGTTGGATCACAGGCATTCTCCCATCAACCCTAGAAAACTTCACCTATCTCTTGGGAATACGGGTCTCCACGACTGCCGCCAACAGCTCACCGGTATTCAATTCACCGATCTTATTCAACTGGTGTGCTGGCCTTCCCTACTCACAGCAACTCAACCCTACCGATCCAGACCGTGACGCTTGGAGCTTGCGAGTCTTTCGCTTTGCCAACTTC
>JALTMC010000580.1:0-1467 GCA_027005175.1 Myxococcales bacterium | reverse complement strand
GGATTATGGGTCATCTCGGTGCTAGCTCTGGACAGTAAAGGGACCAGCACCTACAGAGACTTTTTGCTCAATGTAAGAAAAACATGCAGCAACAAGAACCCCAAGATAACACTCTCACGCTCAACCCTAACCGTTCTTGCAGGAAAACCGGCCTGTACCAAGGTAACAGCGACAGATCCCACCCCCACACAAAAGCTGAACTTCTTTATCAACCCGACACACACAAACGTGACAGGGGTGCCCACAGGTCCACAAAACAATCCATCCTCCTTCACCTATTGCTGGACCCCCAAAGCAGCAGATGCAGGATTCAAGCACCTCATCCTATTTACAGTGCGTGACAGTGGGCTCCCGCCCCTCGGTGCTCAGGCCATATTAACCGTCAACGTCTCCCTGGGACAGCCCCCTCGTATCACAGTCACACCGTCAGGGATTCAAACGGTCAAGGAAGGCGAAAGTATTGTGTTTACAGTCACTGCGAAAGATCCAGACAATGGTGGAATCGCAAACTTCACAATCACGGGTCTCCCGTCCTTCTGTACAAGCAAGAAGTTAGCAGCAGGCAAGTATCAAGTGACATGCAAGCCTGGATACAAGGATGGCCCCAAAAACTATCCCATCACTTTTAAGGCCACAGACAAAGACAGTCCAGCCAAATCGGCATCAAGCATTGTAACGGTTCAGGTGTTGGATGTGAATCGTCCGCCCAATGTCACAAACCCAGGAACCCAAACCCCCAACGAAAACCAGGTGTATAAGAAAAAGATTCAGGCCACGGACCCAGATGGTGACAAGATGACTTACACCATGACAGGTGTGCCTTCCGGCGCAAGAATCGATCCAAACACAGGTGAGATCACCTGGAAACCCAGCTCCGGTGATGTAGGAAAAGCATATACAGCCACGATCACAGTGACCGACAGTAAAGGAGCCAAGACCAGTATCCAAGTGCGCTTCTCCGTTGGCAATGTAAATGACCCACCCACCATCACAAGCAGGCCTCCCAAAACCGTATATGTCGGCGAGGATATCAACTATACCGCAACGGCATCCGACCCTGACGCTGGCGACAAACTCACCTGGAAGGTGAAGAAGCCCGCAGGTGCCACCATCGACCCCAACTCCGGGAAGATGGGATGGAAGCCCTCCAAAGGAGACTCAGGAAAAGAAGTTGAAGTAGAGATCGAGGTCTGTGATAAAGCAGGCGCTTGTACATCACAAAAATTCAAGGTCAAAGTCGCGCAAAAATGCCAGGTGGATGCAGACTGTATCACCGATCAGATCTGTGTACGTCAGGGACCGCTGTATCTTTGCACCCCACCTGGATGTGCTCCGAAAAATCCGAAGTGCGCGGACAAGAAGAACTTCTGTAAAAACGGGGCTTGCAAACCCAATCCCTGCAAAGGGATACAATGCAGTCCTGGTGAGATCTGTCGCCCGAGCGACGGTGCCTGCATCCGCCCCTGT
>JALTMC010000579.1 GCA_027005175.1 Myxococcales bacterium | reverse complement strand
ACATAAACAGAGAAGCTCTCCTTGTAACTCTGCTTAAGATAGAGTGTGGGCGCACATCCTACCAGCCCTCCCCCCCATCCAAGAAACAGCAGAAAGCCGACAAACCACCGAAGTTCTCGACCACCTAATCTACGGTTATTTTGTATACAAACCTTCAACGTGACAATCCCTTCTCATATCGCAGTTGGATCTGTGAGTCCATCCATTCCTAGTCTCTGAATGAACTGGCAGGCCAAAAAAAAAGCAATCAATTCTAGGTACAGCCCCAAGCCCAAGAAGTCAAGGTTCCCACTCCTCCTTTTCCGCATTTACGTGAAGGTTGTAGGTCACACCATTTCCTCGTTGACCTCACAAGATGTTCTGGTATGATGCGGATATGCTTCGACTCTGTCGGAATCTTGCGATGTTCATTGATTCTTCGCGTAGAATAGGGGTGCCCGTCGTGAGAACAACAGTCAGAAACAACGACTTATCGTGACTTGCAGGAATACGATGTCCTTACAATTGCACCGATTGGGTTTCCTTATGTTGTTGGGTTTGCTGCTCACAGGGGGTTGCACCACGGCGCGTTGGAAGTTGATGCGTACCGTCAACCCCTACCTCAAGAAGCAACCTGCGAACCCTTACGAATACAGTATCCGTGTCGGCGGAGCCCGACTCCAAATCAAAAAATTCTATGCGACACCAACATTGGCCTGTGCAGCCCTGCATGTAGACAATAGCAAAGGTTACGCCAATGTTTATATCATCCCACATAAAACCAAACTGGTGTGTGGCAAAACGGGCATATGGGCTTTAAAATCGACAGCCGCCGCCCGTGAGCCGATGTTTCGACATATGGCGCAAGACTACTTTAAGCTCACCAACCCCAAACAGATCTCTCACTGGTCCAAACATTATCTGGCTCGCAACATCCCGATGCGACAGACCAAACAAGGCTTGATTTGCTTCCAGTTGAAACGCAGCAACGACGATCCAGAAGGTCTGAAACTCAAAGGTCGCTGCCGTCTTCGCCTCACAGATATGCGCGTCGCCAGCGGGAAGGTTCGCGCCGACTGGATGCATATCGAACCGTTGCACGAAAAACACACTCCATCTCTCCACCACTCACGCAACAGATGAGAACACAAGATGCTCCGATCACCCGATGGTTTGTGACTTTTTTTGAACCGCACGGAGTTCTTCACGAGCAGATTGCAGGTGGAACATGACCTGGTTGTAGTGGGTCGCGATGTCCGCACTTATCGAATGTTCTGGCTGGTTGAGAAGTGCAACAAGATCTTGTTGTACGGTTTGAAGCTGGTTACGAAACTCCTCACAACCTTCAACGATAGGATTGGATTCGGACATCATCAGAAAAAACCTCTTATGTTGTGGGTGTGGAAACCCCCTCCCGATCGCGGACCCGACAGGATCGACAGGACGAAGTCCGAATGGAGTGGGAGAAGTTGACGGTGTTCCTCTCAAGGAATTGTGATGGTGCTCTGGATGAGACACCATTCGTAGAGGTAGAAGTACCAATACAGACTCCCAAGAGGGAGCATCGAGCCCAAGTGTTTCGGACTAAATGCAAGCGTTGAAGGCGGGGGTTCCGGCACCGGCTTGGATGGAGCGGCAGGGTGCACCATATTTCTGGCAGAACGGACCACCACATAGACCGTTGGAACAAGTCTGGTTGTCACCACAATCTTTGTCAGCCTTGCAAGGTTGGCGGCAGAGTTCGATACAAACACCAGTCGTTCCGGCATTAACGCATTTATAACCTTTTCCCCGGCAGCCAAGCAAGACACTACCTACAGTGCATGACGACAGACACCAACGCCTCGTTGAGGGCGCAGTCCCAGCTCCCACACAGATCAGCCCCGTGACACAACGTCGAGTCGTGGTGCATTCCGAATTCAAACATCCGGGTGCTGGGCCGGTTGGAAAGCAAACTCCACGTTTGGTTCCCATGTGAGAGGGCTGACACTTATGACTGAGACAATTGGCTGTTTGGCAGGGATTGGTTGCTGCCTTTGTATCGCAATTCGCGTAACACTGAGGCTTCCCCGTGATATCGAGACAGGAATGACCAGCCACACAGCGTTGGAGTGCAACAGAGTTATCACACGCTTCTCCCGCTTTTTTGGGTCCTGGCTTGGGATCGTGTACCAACACCAACTGCTCTGACTTTGTGAGATCGTACTGATCGGTGGCTGTCACAACGATAGGAAAGCTGTCATAAGCGATATCTTTGGGATCAAACTTCACTTCGTAGTTGGGGGTGGTTTTATCCCAGGTAACGACCTTTCCATCCACCTTAAGGATCACACTGTTGGCTTTGAGCTTTAGGGCAGATTTGACTTCAACAACAAGCGCAAAAGCTCCCGAGACAGAAGAGCCAGCCGTTGGTTTTATGAACTTAATCGTAGGACCATTTGCCGCAGTCGTTATTTTAATTTGAGTGCTAGCTTGCTGGTATCTCGTAGTAATAGCGATCGCTTTCAGAGAGTGAGGGCCATCTGTCAGACGACCTTTTGAGATGGAAAAGCGATAAGGAGTTTGTTGTGTGTCACTCCATTTCTTTCCATCGATATAAAGCTCCACTCGATCGATCTGAGCCCCCGTAGCGACAGTCGCTCTGATCTCGATTGCAAGAGAAGCATCTTTGATCACAGCACCATCTTTGGGTCCCGTGATCTCTACAGTGGGCTTGGGACCCGAAGGCTCAGGGACTTCCTCCACCACAGGCTCGGGTTCGGGACCATCCTCAGGAGTGACATCAACAGACTCAGAAGCATCGACAAGAACGGGCTCATCCGGCGTTGGCGACTCCGGCTTGACTTCTTTTTTCTCCAAGACGGGCTCAGAGACGGCTGTTTCCTCTGTGGAGACAGGAGGTTCAGCGACTGTCAGTTCCACAGCTTGCTCCGATGTCACCTCTTGATTTGACTCCTCTTTCTTCTCAGAAGTGGATTCCGTAAGGGTAACACATTGACCGTCTTTGACGACCTGTCCAGCATCACATGCCGGATCCCCACAAGCCACCATACCCCACAACACAAAGCTGAGCCCAAGTATACCTAGTATCATCAGACGAAGTTTCCGTCCCATCATCCACATCACATCCTCATCATTCTTTCAAGTTCGACGATTCCACAGATCGTACGCAATCGTACCACATACGTCAACCACATAAGCCATGGAGAAAAAGAAGACACTCGTTCAGACCCGAAGTATCCGGGGCTTGGGAAAACGAAAAGAAATATGATATAGAACGAGAAAAGGTCAAGACTGTTGAATTGTTGGCAGAAAGCACCTCTTTCCTTGGGTCCACCAAGAGAAACCCCTGGCGTTTTCATCAAGCCAGTCCTACGTTGTGGTGCAGTTGCAATCTGCCTTATTCACAAAAGCCAAGCCCTGATAAAAGACCTCGCTATAGAACGGAGAGAGCCCTTGAATACCAAACACTTGAGAGTACGAAGCAAGCTCATTGGTTTGTTTGTTATTGCATTTTTACTGTGGCCTATTTTGCCGGGATACTCCCAGGTTCCACTACCCAAGGTAAGGTGGCCTGCAGGCTCCTCCAAGCTCTGCCTCAAAATACTCAAGATCTGTTACAAGGGATGTTTTCGAAGCATCTTGAAAAATCGCCCGATGCCCATTCGCAAGAAGGTAATGCAAGAGACCAAGTTCATTTGCTATGAGAACTGTGGCAGCAACCCCATGGTTTTGAAATTTTGCAAGATGAAGAAGAAGGATATCTT
>JALTMC010000578.1 GCA_027005175.1 Myxococcales bacterium | reverse complement strand
ATCTACAATGCCCTCTTTATTGTTTATAAGCTTCCTTTGGTTCGTTTTGCTCCGGACTTTTACTGGGTGCCCTGGCAAGTGTGGGCCCAAAAGCTCCGTGTGTTTCAGGGCTGGATTGGTCGTCTGTTTGGGATGGGGGGCGCGTCTCCGAGGGAGCTTTTTCGAGATCTCGTGCGTCATCGTGTCCCAACCATGCTCTTTTTGGACAAGCCTGTTACGTTGTGGACATATACGCGTCGATTTGTGTATTGGTCACGGAACATCGTTCGGAGCCTCTTTCGACGTCCAGAGGCCCCTGGCGGCAAGCCGATCGATCTGTTGGAAGAGTTGGTTCATCTACAACGCCAGCAAGAGATGCCGATCTTTATTTGTCCTCAAATCATGGTTTGGGATCGAGCCTCTACCAGTTCGCGTAAATCCTTCTGGGATGTTTTGTTTGGTGAGAAAGAGCTGCCTGGTTTGACCCGTGAATTGTATCAGTTCTTGCGCAACAAAAAGCAAAGTCTTGTTCATGGTGGTGAGCCTCTTAATCTCAAGACATTTGTGTCTCGCTATACAGAGCAACGCAGTGATGCGGAGCTTGCAGTGAAGCTTCGAGCATGGCTTAAGGACCGATTTGACCGGGAGTTTCGTGTGGCCACCGGTCCTGTTCAACGTCCTGCGGAGGAGATGAAAGAGCGTGTGCTTCGAGCCCCGAGAGTACGCAAAGTGATTCGTCAATATGCGGAAGAACACAGTCTGTCAGAAGAGGCAGCACAGATCCGAGCGAAAAAAATTCTGGAACGCATGGCTGCCTCTTTTTCGATGTCAACCGCGCGGAGGATGGATTGGTTTTTGGGTAAGATCTGGAACCGTATGTTTACCCGTCACGAATACGATCCCCGTGGGCTAGGAGGTATCGAAGTTGAACAGAGTGAGATCGAAACATTACGGGAGGCCGCGATGAAGCATCCTGTTGTATTGTTGCCTTGCCATAAGAGTCATGTGGACTACCTGATTATGTCGCAAATCCTTTTGCATTATGACATGGTTCCCCCTCATATTGCGGCAGGAGACAACTTACTGATTCCCATTGTTGGCTGGCTCTTTCGTCGTGGTGGGGCATTTTTCTTGCGGCGTTCCTTTGGTCGTGACGAGATGTATCGGGCCATCTTCAATGAGTACGTCCTCCGTTTGTTGCGGGAAGGCTGCTCTTTGGAGTTTTTTATTGAAGGTGGCCGCAGTCGGACTGGCAAACTTCGTGAACCCAAAACAGGTATGCTGAGTATGTTGGTCGATTCTGCACTTGAGAAGCGGATTCGGGACTTCTATCTGGCTCCTGTGTCGATTGCTTACGATCGAGTGGTGGAGGGGGAAAGTTACTCTCATGAGCTTTTGGGTGGTAAGAAAAAACGCGAATCTCTCGCTGGCTTGTTGCGCTCTGCTCTCAACTTCCTCTCGATTAATTTTGGTCGTATTGTGGTTCGTGTGGCAGAGCCTATCTCTATCCGAGAAGCCATCGAACGTCAGGTCGAGGAAGAGCGCAAAGACTCTCCTGACTTTGATCCCGTGAGCAACAAAGACCATCGACGCCAACTTGTTCATGCACTGGCCCATCGTGTGATGTACGATATCAACCGTGTGTCCTGGGTTATGCCCACCTCCTTGGTGGTGGCTGTATTAATGACGGAAGAGCGCCGTGGTATCAGTCACACTCATATGGTGGAAGAGGTTGATTGGCTGCGCAAAGAAGTGGAAGCTCGTGGAGCGAAGGTCTACTACTACAATGAACCCGATGTTGTTGTCCGCCGAACCACCAAGTCTTTGAGTCGCTTGATTAAGGCAAGGGAGTTTCTCGATAAAAAACTGACCATTTATCGACCTCGTGCCAGCCGACGTTTGGAGTTGGCGTACTATCGAAACCAGATGATTCATTTGTTCGTCTCAGAAGGTGTGATTGCCTGTGTTTTGCAAGCCTTTCAATGGCAGCGAACTTCGGATGATGGGATCGCGAAATCGACTCTTCTCCACGAAGTCCGATTCTTAAGTCATCTGTTAAAGAAAGAGTTTACATACAAGCCTTCCCCTGATATCCAGGATAATCTGGATGAAACCCTCCAATTGATGGAGCAACGAGGGCTTCTCTCTGTGTGTCCAGACACACATGTGGTGGAGGCTGGACCCGGTAAGAAAATGGTCGCATTTTTGCGGCACCTCTTTTGGCCCTTTATTGACAGTTATTGGGTGGCTAGTATTGTACTGTTTGCATTGCAACGAGACGGCTTTGTCGAAGAAAAAGTCTTTATTCGCAAGATGCAGGAGGTGGCCGAAGCCTTGTATCATGAGGGGCACTTGCGCTATTCTGATGCGGTCTCAATGGAGACCCTTAAGAATGCCATTTCCCTGTATGAAGAGATGGGTGTGATTGTTCGTGTTCCGATGGATGAAGGGGGTGGTCGAGCCAGCCGCAAACGTCAAATTGAGTTGACAGAGGCTTACCAGGAACAGGCAAAATTGATTGAGTTTGCCATCCACATTGGCACCTTTACTTCTTGTTCTCAGGCCGAACATGTGGTGGAAATGATGAAAGAACAGCTGACGGAGGTTTAGCGAAATACAATGAGTATGGAAGTGAACGAGAAACAATCAGGTATATCCACCAAACAGTTTGTGTTGCGTGGATGGATGAGTCTACTGATTCTTTTACTTGTGGTTTGGGGGGGATGGATTGTCTATACGATAGTCTCATCCAAAGGAAAGGTGAATCCTATTCGGTTGTGGATTAGCTCCGCTCGCTCTGCTCCTAAGACTCTGTATGTTACTCCCAAGTACAAGTACTTTCGGACGTTTCAGCATGCGCTTGACGAGGCCAAACGGAGGAAGAAGAACATCTTCCTCGATCTCTATGCTGTGTGGTGTTATCCGTGCAAGAAGCTTGAGCGCGAAACCTTTTCACATCCAACCGTGCGCAAACTGTTGAAGAGCTATTTGGCTGTGAAATTCAACATTGACAAGTCGGAAGGAAAGAAGTTGGTACGTCGCTATCGCATCCATCGCTTTCCCACCACCTTGATGATCGCTCCCAATGGTCGAGAGATCGAACGTATTGTTGGATTTTATCCACCGAAATTCTTTCGTCCTGCTGTGAAAGATGCTTTGACCCCTCATGGGAACTATTGGGCGATTAAGAAACGATGGCGACGTCACTCCAATGATCTTGCGTTGACTCTGAAACTGGCAGACCGGGCGTTGTTGCGCCGCTCGATTCGCGAGGCTCGGCAACTGTATACACGAGTACTCCATGAGGATAAGCTCGACAAGCAAGGCTTCGGCTCTCGTAGTTTGTTTGGCTTGGCCCGAAGTCGCACCCGTGTGGGGCAATACAAAAATGCGTTGCCTTTGTTGGCGCGTTTGCACAAAAACTATCCCAAAAGTTCGGTGCGTGCCGATGCCTATCGTTTGGAACTGTATTGCTTGTACAAACTTAAGAAAAACATAGCCTATCACCGAACCTTTGCGATGTTCCGCAAAGCCTATCCAGGACAATCCACCAAGTTTGAATAGGATCTTGGGCCATGGGACTTGACCCCAAGCTTTCAGGCAACGCGACAGCCCTTTATAAGCGAGCCATGGCGCTCACTGAGGAAGGTCGTTTCTCGGAGGCGATTCGCACTCTTCAGCGTGTCCTGGAGACTCATCCCAATGAGCCTTCCGTGCTCTATCGCTTGGGCTCTATCTTGCTGCAAGCTCAACGTCCTAGCGAAGGAATCGAAGT
>JALTMC010000577.1 GCA_027005175.1 Myxococcales bacterium | reverse complement strand
GTCTTTACCATATGGGTCCGCGATGGAACGCCACATGGCGCGACCTTGATCGTCGGTCATCGCAACAGGTCTCCCAAGCCGATCCAGATGGAAGTTGACAGCCTGAATGTGGGAAGAGAGGATTAGAAGCTGAGGGAACTAGCCTGGCTTGAGGTATCATTGACACCATTGCTTGCATTGGTTTCTTCGTTGCGAGCTTCGGTGGTCTTCATATCAATTTCAAAGAACGCACCACCATTACCTGCACCCGAAGATCGCTCGCTCGATGTTAACTCACCTTCTTGGTTCTGAGTATCTTGCTCCATCTGGCCCCACGCAGCAAAGCCAAAACAGGAATTTTCACAAGAAGAGCGCATGGGATCACAAGGAGCACAGAAAACCTGAACGCCGAAAGTGCTGTGATTGGCACCACAATAACGAGAGTTCTTGTATACAGGAAGCGAAGTACGTTTGCGAGGACGACGACGGCGGCGACGGCGTTGTTTTCTTAACTCAGCACGACAACGACGAATCAAGCTCAACGTCTTTTTCAGCTTTCTCCGAGCAGTCACAAGTTGGCTTCTCGCACGAACACCGAGCTTTTTGGCGTTCAGCAACAACTTGATGGCACGGCGAGAGAGGCGCAAGGAGCGCGTCAAGATCCTCTTGCTAAACTTTACTTTTGTAAGCGTTCTTCGCACCTTACGAAAGTTGATGGGCGGTTTTCGAGAGCCACGTCTACGTGCGCGAGGGGCTCGACGATTCGGAAGTCTGGGCAGTCTCCAGCGACGTCCTCGCAATGAGAAGCCTTTTTGGCGCAGCAAAGCAGACAATGACAAGCTTTTGGAGATGGAAAATCCTTTACGAGAGAGATACGTTCTCAAGGAGTTGTATTTCGTAGAAGAGAATCGGTACACACGAATGGCACGAGAAAACGTCCGTTTTGATCGGGCCTTTACCCGAAAAGCTTTGCGCCAACTTTGTTTGAAGGAGCGGAGTAGTTTGACAGTACTCCGAGTGTATCGTTTCGACGAGTTGTACGAGTTCCTTGCTTGCACACAAATCGTAGGCAAGCGAGATCGAGCAGAGGCATCAGGGATACTTCCATACGCAAATACAACACAGAGAATCACAGCAAAAAACCCAACCACCCAACGACTCATGGTACGACTCCTTCAGAGATATCATTGTTCCATAGTTCTAATGATATTAAATGCTATAAACTTTGACGAAGCACAAGGGGAAAGATTCAATTGGTGTGGAGAAAAAGTCGTTTGGAGGTCAACGAGGGAAAGACAGAGGTATCGATTGCCCACTCTCTAACGCATCCATTGCATTCTGAGTTTCACGTTGAAAACTTTTCAGATTTCGTTTTTTGGCCCATATCATGGCTTCTTCATAGGCAGCTTGGGCCGCACCAGGGCGACCGAGTTCACGATGAATATGACCTTCCAACAAAGCTCCAAGTGAAATGTATTTCGGATTGCCAAATGCTTTGGCTCGCTCACAAGCTTTTCCAATCACACCCCAGGCACTATCGATGTGACCCAGACGACGCATCGCCTCAGCCTGATGCAATAAAAAAGGAGGATGCTGACTGCCTAACTCTTCGCAGTTACGCTGAGCATCTTCCAAATACGACAACGCCCTTTTTGGCTCATTGAGATCGAGGTAGAGTTCTCCCAAATTTCCCAAAGTAATGGTTTCGCCCCATCGATCTTTGCATTGTTGTTTGAGAGTCAAGCTGCGCTTTAACAGTTCGAGTGCTTGCTTTAAGTCGCCGCGCTTGGAGGCAACACCTGCCATATTGTTCAACGCTTTCGCTTCCAGCTCGGGCTTGCTGTTGGCGTGAGCGATGGCAAACCCCTCTTCAAAGAGGGACCAAGCTGTCTCAATGTCACCACTGTACAACTTCAAACCGCCCAAACCTATCAGGCTTGTCGCTTCCCAATGTAACTCACCGACTGCACGAGCCATCTCTAAAGCATCCTCAGCCATCTGTTGGGCTTCTTTGAGTTTGCCCTGCATCATCAATAAGATCGCACGTTGATAACGGACCTCTGGTGATGGTGAAGGCAGAGCATCCTCCGCCTGTTGACAATACAACAAGCCTTCATCAAATCGCGCTGTCAGTTGAAGAACTTTGGCTAATGACAAACAAACCCGACGAACTCTCTCACCTTCTTTGGATTCAGGAACTCTCTCACCTTCTTTGAGTTCAGGATCTGTCGTTGAGGTCCCCATAGCGGTCTCTGGCCCCATATGACTCTCTGCTTCTGCGATAAGCTCAAGCAAGCGACCATAATAGGCAATCGCTTTGCTATTGTAGTAGTTGGCCCGCGCAAGATCCCCGGCTTGCTCATAAAACTGGATGGCCCTCTCTGTGTTGCCAGCTTTATCGTAGTGATATGCAATCTCACTCATATAAGGTGCCAACCCTTCACCATAAACCAACTCAAAAGAGGCTCCACTGTATTCATGGAGTTGCCGCAATCGGGCTCGGGCCTGCATATCATAAGCAGCATCACGCAGCAAAGCGTGACGAAAAAGGTAGTGCAAATCATCGGCGATGGACCAGATCTGCTCCTCTGTTGCCGATTGTATACCTGCTAACAAGAAAGGAGAGCCAAGATCGTTTTCCGACACAAGACTCGAAAACGCAAGACTTTGTCCCTCTGTCAGAACAGGGGACTCTTCATCCGAGTCGGCATCCGAGTCGGCGACCGAAGGGAGGTTCATCCAACTGTCCGCTCCAACAGTTTGTTTCAGGTGCCGAACCACCGCCCCCAAAACGAACACATTGAACTGTTGCCCGAGAACAGAGGCAACCTGAACGATCTGTTTGATCGATGCGTCGAGTCGGTCC
This sequence comes from Myxococcales bacterium, assembly GCA_027005175.1. Taxonomy (GTDB): domain Bacteria; phylum Myxococcota_C; class UBA6777; order UBA6777; family UBA6777; genus M3003. The sequence goes on along the minus strand of JALTMC010000577.1, from coordinate 913 downwards.
AATCGAGCGACCAGAACAGCGTTCACCTCGTCCGGCAAGATGACACCTGTGGTCACAGGGGAGTAACCATCACTAGTGAGTTCCATTCCACCATTGTCCTGTAAGTATCCAATAATTTGCTCTGCAAAAAATGGATTCCCCCTCGATTTGTCTGCCACCAAAGTTAAGAGCGCGGGAGAAGCATGACCATGGAGCTGATTCTCTACCAATTGCCGCAACCCCCGCTCTGTCAGTTGATTGAGATTAACAACAGTTTGAGTCACATCATCTCCAACAGACAACCGGTAGGTAGAGCCATCATCAAGATGCCGACAGGTCAGAACTACCACGATGGGTGTATTGGCAGACACACCCGATAAATAGACCAACGCTTGTTCAGAGTCATCGTCCAGCCACTGTGCATCTTCGACCTGTAAAATGACCGGCTGTACGGAGCTTTCGGCTTCCAGCCAAGTGCGAATAGCAGAGAGAGTGTTTTCAAAGCGCAGCTTTGGGTCGAGTTGCTCGTAAAGGGAGTCATCTTCTCTCAAACCAGCCAGAGCAGCTAAAAAAGAACGTACACGCTCCAGCTCTCTCCCAAGTTCCTGGTCTTTGGGATGAATATGCCTCAACAAATCATCAAATACCTTATGGAACTGCTGCCAGTTTTCCTCTTGACGAGCCGATATCGATTGGCCAAAATAAGAGCGTATAGCATGAGCGAGAGGGTGAAGAGATTGGCGCAATGTTTGGTCACAGGGTGCATAGATCCAGCGAAATGCCCCCTCTGGCTGCGTCGCTGTCAGCTCTCTCCGATAACTATCAACCAGATAGCTTTTCCCCATTCCTGGCTCGCCATCGACATAACAGAGCCCAGCCCACTTCCCCTTCAAAGCTTCCCTAACACACTGATGCACTTGTGAGACCTCAACCT
>JALTMC010000576.1 GCA_027005175.1 Myxococcales bacterium | reverse complement strand
GCTCTTTCACTTCCGTGCTCTCTACTCTAGGCTCTGACCTATGCTCTGACTTTGGGTCCATCCAAACCTTCCCCTGTATCATCGAAACGTTTCCCAACAAAGATTGACTTGGTCAAATACCTATCAAATCAAGACAGGAGAAACAAGCTTGAACTTTGAAAGAAGAGACTGACAGCACCGTGAAAAAGATTGATCTGGTACAAAAAAATAAGGTAAGAACAAACAGCGAACAACGAACAACAACAAAAGGATCCCTTCTTATGCTTGCAGATATCGTTTGTGCTCTTTGGTTAGTCATGTCTCTTGTTTTGGGCTGGAAGCGCAAGTTTAAGCTGGAGGCACCGACCTTTGTCATACTGACAATCAGTTATATCCTCGCTCGTATCGCAAGTATTTACCTCGCACACATCGTCGATGGTGTGATGAAGAAGGGGCCCCTCACAGGGGCAGCCGTGGCCACACTTCTACTGTGGCCTGTGTTGTATTATACACTTCAGTATGTTTGGAAGCAGCTCCGCTCCAAGCTCCCGGCCGGAGAAGCAGGGATTCGAATCTCTGTTGATGCTGATGGCAACCCTCTCATCAACCGCTCTAGCCTTCTGGGCAAAAGCATTGGAGGTGCCATTGTTGGCTTGGGTCGCGGGATCATCTTGTACGCAGGTGTCTTGTACATTCTCTTACTTATCATCCCCAGCACCATGTACAAAGATGGTCGAGGAACCGTGATTGTTCACCCCAAGTCAGTGACTCTCAAGCTTCTTCGTCAGCTCGACCCCATCTTGCTGCGAATGGAACAAGTGACTCGCGGATTGCAAACCATTCGAGGCATCCAAACTCGCGTCAAGATCCGAAGAAAATATCGAAAAAGCAAACAGGCCCAAGCGTTGTATCGGTCACCTGAGATCAAACGCATCCGAAAAAAGAGAAAGCTGCTCCGACGCGCCAACTCCAAACGTCAGGGACGTCGTGACTCGACCCTTCTACTCTGGCTCAAATCCTACCAGCACGCTGTCTTCGATACAAAAACTGCTACCGCTCTCCACAAGCTTCAAACCTTGATGAAGTAGCCACAATCCCCGTTGTTTTTGGGGACCATCTGAATCGACAAAGTACAGCCTGACATGATAGAAAGTACAGCCTGACATAATAGACTCGGGTACTCCTCTACCCTGTCTGTTTTGCTATCCATGAGAACAGAGGAGGAACAAGATGCCCACACGCAAAAGGATACTTTCTGATGATTACGGTGCTTGATTATGGAGCTGGCAATGTTCGGAGTGTTCGCAATGCCATTCGAAAACTGGGTTATGAGGTCAAGCATGTAACGAGCCCCGATGATATCGAGCAGGCTGAAAAGCTGATCTTCCCTGGAGTGGGTAGTTTTGGCAACGCAATGGAACGGCTTCATCAACTGGAGTACCTGGAACCCCTCAAACAATATATTCAGGCAGATCGTCCTTTTTTGGGTATCTGTCTCGGCCTACAAACCCTCTTTGAAGGAAGCGAAGAGTCACCTGGAGAAGCCGGGCTTGGGATCATTAAAGGAAGGGTCCGGCGTTTTGACGACATTGCTTTGTCTGTCCCTCAAATAGGATGGAACGGCATTGTGGCCCAAAAAACATCGGGCCTTCTTCATGGGTACGAGCAGGGAAAACTCTACTTCGTCCACTCGTATCGAGCGATACCCGAAGCGGAAAATCAAAATTGGATTTTGAGTACAACCCATTATGGCTCTGAGTTCATCAGTGGTGTCCAACAGGGCAGAGTGGCAGCTTTCCAGTTTCATCCGGAAAAAAGTGGGGCCGTTGGCCTCTCAATTCTGGAGAACTTCCTCAAAGGAAATGACAAAATAACGAAAGAATCAGCACCTCGGGCCGAGCAACAGAGAGAAACCAAGCTGGCCAAACGAATTATCGCCTGTCTGGATGTGCGGGCAAACGACGCTGGAGACTTGGTGGTAACAAAAGGAGACCAGTACGATGTTCGTGAAAAGGGAGAGGTCCGAAATCTCGGTATGCCCGTAGAATTGGCAGGCCGATATTACAAAGAAGGTGCCGACGAGATCACGTTTCTCAACATAACGGGATTTAGAGATTGCCCCATGAAGGATCAGCCCATGCTTGAAGTGTTGCGGCGGACCTCAGAAAATGTGTTTGTACCCCTAACCATTGGTGGTGGTATCCGTGAATACACAGCCAGTGACGGCAAACACTACTCCGCACTGGATGTCGCTTCTGAATATTTCCGTTCGGGTGCAGACAAGATCTCTATTGGCAGCGACGCTGTCTACGCAGTGGAGGAGTATTTACAAACAGGAGACAAGAACGGCACAAGCTCTATCGAGCAGATCGCGATGGTATACGGAAACCAAGCCGTGGTTGTATCCATTGATCCTCGGCGGGTATGGGTCGCATCCCCAAAGGACACCCATCACAATACCATTAAAACCAGCACTCCAGGTCCCCATGGCGAGGAGTATTGCTGGTACCAGTGTACAGTAAGAGGTGGCCGAGAAGGCCGCAACATCGACGCGCTAGAGCTGGCTCAAACCGTAGAGAAATTAGGAGCGGGTGAGATCCTCTTAAACTGTATTGACCGCGATGGCACCAACAACGGCTTTGATCTGGAGCTGATCCATCATATCCGTGAGGGTGTGTCCATCCCTGTCATCGCATCCAGCGGTGCCGGCGCTGTAGAACACTTTTCCGAAGTCTTTTCAGAAACCAATGCAGAGGCTGCACTGGCTGCGGGGATCTTTCATCGCCGCGAGATCCCAATCAGCACAGTCAAAGAACACCTCCAGAAAAACAACATCGAGATACGCTGACTTCCCAAAAACAACTCCCGCATCCCACCCTCGTTTCTGTCAAAGCAAAGAACCAAATGCGGGCGGAATGCCCCACATCCCATGCTCGCTTCTGTCAAAACACAAAGATGCCAATGGGTCGCTGTTCCTACAAGAGAGCCTATCACTCAATACCTTCGAAGTTTTTTTTATGGAGCCAATCAGCATGTTTGGGAGCACGTTTGGTACGAGACCACTCTTCTAACATATCCCATTTAACAGCATCCAGACGCGCAAGCATCGCCTCTTCTTCAGAGTCGGGACAGGCCAACTCAATCCGATGTCCGTTGGGATCAAAAAAGTAAATGGAGTGAAAAATAGAGTGATCCGTGACGCCCAGCACCTCAACCCCATTCTCTTCCAGATGCTTCCTATAGGCAAGCAACGTCTCACGATCTTTCACTTCAAAGGCGATGTGCTGTACCCACTCCGGTGTATTGGGGTCACGCCCCATTTCTGGCTTTGTGGGCAGCTCAAAAAAGGCCAGGATGTTGCCCCCTCCAGCATCGATAAAGACATGCATATAAGGATCGGGCTCTTTTGTTGAAGGAACCCGATCTTCTGCAATCGCCAACACAAAATCCATATTCAGATGTTTCTGATACCATTCAACGGTCTCTTTGGCATCCTTACAACGATAAGCAACATGATGGATTTTCTCGATCTTCATAGGGACTTCTCCTATCTTTGATAAGACCATTCTCATTCACAAAGAGATGATCGCACGAAGTCTACCGCATCTTTGCCCCAAAGAACTTGAGCCAGATCAAGTCACGATCATTTCAAGCTCTCAACATCTCCGTCACACGCTCCATTTCGTTTGCCATGCAACGTTTCAATCTGGCATTGTCTCTATGAGTGTCGTAATTCTATGCAAGGAAGAGAGATGTTGTGAAAAACATAGTACAAAGGAAACG